>NZ_BAABCQ010000139.1:0-20869 GCF_039539045.1 Streptomyces marokkonensis | reverse complement strand
GGGGTGCGGGCCCCGATTGCGTGCACTTACCGCAGCGGATCTTCCCCTGCGGGTCGACTGCGCCGAATCCGCGGATCCACGCACACGGATTCTCGTTTTCATCCGGCCTCTTCTTGCGACTCCCCGTGCGCAGTCCGCGGTGTTCCGGCGGGCCGTTCCGCTCCAACGGACGCAACCGCCGCGCTGCCGCGCCGCAGGGAGAACTCGCCCTGCCGGAGACAGTCACCCCGGCGCTGCCCGCCGCGGCGAGGTTCACCCAACTCGACATGCCCGCCGAGCTGTTGGCCGCGCTCGGCTCGCAGGGCGTGACCGTGCCCTTCCCGATTCAGGCCGCGACGCTGCCGAACTCCCTCGCCGGCCGAGACGTCCTCGGCCGGGGCCGCACCGGTTCCGGCAAGACCCTGGCCTTCGGACTGGCCCTGCTGTCGCGTACGGCCGGGGAGCGTGCCGAGGCCCGGCAGCCGCTGGGGCTGGTCCTCGTACCGACGCGTGAGCTGGCGCAGTAGGCCGCCGACGCGCTCACGCCGTACGCCCGGTCGGTGAGGCTACGCCTGGCCACGGCCGTGGGCGGGATGCCGATCGGCAGGCAGGCGAGCGCGCTGCGCGGCGGCGTCGAGGTCGTTGTCGCCACCCCCGGACGCCTCAAGGACCTCGTCGAGCGCGGAGACTGCCGGCTGGACCGGGTCCGCGTCACCGTTCTCGACGAAGCGGACCAGACGGCCGACATGGGCTTCATGCCGCAGGTCACCGAGCTGCTCGACCAGGTGCGTCCCGACGGACAGCGCATGCTGTTCTCCGCCACTCTCGACCGCGATGTCGACCTGTTGGTGCGCCTGCTGAACAGCGGGGTACGGGCCGCCGCCCTGCACGCAGGCACGTCGCACCCGCAGCGCACCCGTACGCTGACGCAGTTCAAGAACGGGCACGTCATCGTGCTGGTGGCGACCAACGTCGCAGCACGCGGCATCCACGTCGACAGCCTCGGCCTCGTCGTCAACGTCGATCCCCCGACCGACCACAAGGACTACCTCCACCGCGGCGGCCGCACCGCCCGCGCCGGCGAGTCCGGCAGCGTCGTCACCCTGGTCACGCCGTCCCAGCGCCGCGCCATGGCCCGCCTGATGGCGACGGTCGGCATCGTCTGGCAGACCACCACGGTCCGCGCCGGCGCGGAGGCCCTGCGGCGCATCACCGGCGCCCAGGCCCCTTCCTGCGTGCCGGTCGTCATCAGCGCACCGGTGGTCGAACGCCCATCGTCGTCGCCGGGGCCGAGCAATGAGGTCAGGCGGTCGTCGGGCAAGTCGTTCCCGAGCCGAGCCGGACCGTACCGGAGCCTGGCCTGGCGAGGCCGGGCCGGGTGGGGCCAGACGGGCCATCCAGTTCTTTCCCGCTGAGGAAGGGTGGCCGGAGGGTCAGTGCCAGGCCTGTCGTTCCTGACCGCGAGGGTCGTCGACCTGTGCCCACTGGGCGTCGATGCGCATCGTGGCCCGGCGCTCGTCGTCGTACGGGTCCCAGCCGGGGGCGCCGGTCCTGGCGAACCGGACCCATGTCCGGTGCATACGGTCGGCGAGATCCGCGGGGGGCTTGTCCGGGCCGAGCAGAGCGGCGGATCCGTGCAGCCGCGGCAGGTGGGTGGCATCGAAGACGAAGGGCAGCTCGACCGCGTGGGTGGCGCCGAGCGCACCGCCCAGGGCGTGCGAGCGCCAGGCGAACTCGTAGGCGTAGGTGCCGGATCCGGGATGGGCGGCATGGGCTTCGGCCAGGGCCCAGGTACCTGCACCGAACAGGGCGTCGCCCATGATGGCGGAGCGCAGTTCGCCGAAGGATGCCTCGGGGCGCGCCTTTTGGTACGACTCGACGAGTCGTGCCGGCTTCGGGTGCGAGCGTGCCGCCACGTCGTCGACGTCCCCGGCGGTCGAGGTGGCGTACTTGCCCACCGGGACGAGGTAGAGGTGTCCTTCTTCCGCGTTGGTCCCGATGAGCAGAGGGACGTCGCTGCTCAGCCCGGCGGCGACGGATTCGGCGGGCTGGGTGTCGAGGACCAGGCTGAAGGGGCTGAGTCCGATCAGCGGGTCGTGGTGCGTCTCGGTCTGCAGGCCGATGCCCGCGAGCCGGGAAGCGGCCTCGACCAGACGGTCGTCGGAGATGTCCGCGAAAGCGTCGGCCTCGGGTTCGACACCCAGGACTTCGGCCGCCGCCCTGGTGACGCGGGCCGCCTGCTCGGTGGTGAACGCTCCCAGTCCGCTGCCGCTCTGGACGATCGCCCGGCGAAAGAGGCCCGCGGCCTGAGGGGTGGCGAGAACGCCGCCGACCACGGTCGCCCCGGCCGACTGGCCGAAGAGGGTGACGTTGTGCGGGTCACCGCCGAACGCGGCGATGTTCTGCCGCACCCAGCGCAGCGCGGCGACGACGTCGAGCAGCCCGCGGTTGGCGGGCGCGCCGGGGAGGTCGAGGAACCCGGCGATACCGAGCCGGTAGTTGACGGTGACGAGGACGACGCCGTCGCGGGCGAAGGCGGAGCCGTCGTACAGCGCGGACCGCGTCGATCCGGCGACGAATCCACCGCCGTGCACGAAGACCATGACGGGCAGACCGCCGTCAGCGATGGCGGGCCGCCAGACGTTGGCGGTGAGATAGTCCTCGCCCCGGCTCCAACCGGTTCCGAAGTAGGGGGACATGTCGACGCTGCCGAGCTTCCGCTCGGACTGCGGCGCGTTGGGTCCCGGCACGGTGGCGTCCCGTACGCCGTCCCACGGCTCGTGCGGCTGGGGTGGTGCGAATCGGCCGGCGCCACGGGGCGGGGCGGCGTAGGGGATGTTGAGGAACGCCGCTGTTCGGCCCTGACGCAGGCCGCGGACGGCTCCCTGCGCCGTGGTCACGACGGGCTCGGGGTGGTGGCTCATGTCTCGTGTGTCTCGTGTCTTTCCGCAGGACTCAGGCCTGTTCGGTGTACGGCGTGAAGGGCGCCCAGCCCTTGATGGCGAACTTGTCTCCGTCGCGCGCCACTTCGGCGGCGCCGTGACCGCCCAGGTGAGCGGGGATCAGGAGTGCGTTGTTGTCCGCCGCCCAGCCCAGCACCTTGCGACGGGTGGCTCGGGCGCCGGCGGGGTCCTCGCAGAAACAGCTGTTGGCATCGGGCTCGAGGATCTGCACGGGGTTGTGCAGCAGGTCCCCGACGAACACCGCGCGGTCCGTCCCGGAAGTGAGGGTCAGTACCGAGGAGCCGGGAGTGTGTCCGGGGGCCGCGTCGAGGCGCAGGCCGGCGTCGATCCGGTGGCTGCCTTCCCACAGCAACGTCTGGCCGGCCTGGTGCACCGGCGCCACGCTGTCCTCGAAGACGTTCTGGTTGCCGCGGCCGATCAGTGACTTGTGGCCGTTCTCGGGATTCCAGAAGTCGAAGTCGTCCTTCGGCATCAGATAGGTGGCGTTGGGAAAAGTAGGCACCCATTGCCGGCCGTCCAGGTATGTGTTCCAGCCGACGTGATCGATGTGGAGATGCGTGTTGATCACGATGTCGACGTCCTCGGGCTCGACGCCGGCGCGCGCGAGATTGGCCAGGAATTCCGTCTCGCGACGGTTCCATACCGGCGCGTAGGGGCGGTCCTTGTGATTTCCCACGCCGGTGTCGACGAGGATGGTCCTGCCTCCGCTGCGCAACAGCCAGGTCTGGATCGCGGAATTGACGATATTGGTATCGGAATCGAGGAAGTGCGGGCTCAGCCAGGGGGCGCCGCTGTCCCACACTTCCTTCGGACTGTCGGGGAAGAAGCTGTCGGGCGTCATTTCGACGGAACCGAAGTACTCCCGTACTCGTGTAATGGTGACATCGCCGAGCGTGATCTGTTCCATGAGCCGTCCTTGGGAGGTGCAGGTCTTCCTGAAACGGTAGGAGCGGCCTCGGCGCGCGCGGTATCCGTCACATGACTGCACCCGTGCGCCCGAGCCGTGGACCGGGCCGCTTGTAGCCTGGACGGGCCGGCGCAAGGCGGCTCCGATCGAAAGCCGCGATTCCGGGAGACTCCGTGGACAAGCACACAGCCGAACGCGGCGCGGTCATGGGACCGGAGCCGGGTACGGCGGAGCCGATCGTCGGCCGGGACGCGGAACTGGCACGCCTCTTCCGCGCGGTGGACCCGGTGTCGGCCGACCCGGTGCTGACGCTGGTCGGTGATGCGGGCACGGGCAAGAGCGCGCTGCTGGAGTACGTGGCGCGCCGGACGGAGGCCCGCGGTGCCCGCGTGCTGCGTGCCGAGGGCAGCGAGTCGGAGTCGAACCTGGCGTTCTCCGCATTGCATCAGTTGCTGCGGCCGGTACTGGCCGAGGTGGAGGGGCTGCCGGGAAGACAGCGCAGTGCGATGAAGGACGCCTTCGGCGAGGGGACGGCCACGTCGGCACCCGATCTCATGCTGGTCGGGGTCGCCGTCCTGGGCCTGTTGTCGGGCCTGGCCGACCACCGTCCGGTGCTCGTGGTGCTGGACGACGCGCAGTGGCTCGATCGTGCTTCCCTGGACGCACTGTCCTTCGCTGCCAGACGGGTGGCGGGTGAACCGGTCACGATGCTGATCGGGGCCCGTGACGGCGATCGCCTTCCGGGATTCGACCGTCATGTGCCGGTGCTCACCCTGGAACCGCTCGACGACGCCGCGGCCGATCAGCTGCTGGACCTGCAGCCGAAGAGCCCCGCCGGCCGCGTCAGGTCGCGGATCCTCGACCAGGCGGGAGGCAACCCACTGGCGCTGGTGGAACTTGCGAGGACGGCCTCGGCCCAGGGCACGGCCGCGGGAGCGCCGTCCGCGGGTCCGCTTCCGCTCACCGACCACCTGGAGCGGATCTTCGCCGCCCGCCTGGACGACCTCCCCGCCTCCACCACGCGGGCTCTGCTGCTCCTGGCCGCCATGGACAGCGCCGACTCCGCGCCGGCCGACTCGTCGGGACCGCCGCGCGCCGAGGATGCGGCGTGGCTGCCGGCCGAACGGGCCGGGCTGGTCAGGCGGACCGGCCGCGACATCCGTTTTCGCCACCCGCTGGCCCGGTCCGCCGTGTATCACGCCGCCTCCTCGGGTGCCCGGCGCGAGGCCCACCTCGCACTCGCCAGGATGCTGCGGGACGAACCGGACCGCAGTGCCTGGCATCTCGCGGCCGCGTGCCCGCAGCCGGACGCGGCCGTGTCGGCGGAGCTGGAGCGGACCGCCGGACGGGCCCGCCGCCGGGGCGGCCACGCGGCGGCGGCCCAGGCCCTGCAGCGCGCCGCGGAACTCGCACCGCGGCGCGAGGACAGCGCCCGGCTGCTGGTCGAAGCCGCCGCGGCGGCCGTGTTCACCGGAGACATCGCCTGGGTCGAGGAGCTGGTCGCCGCGGCGCGCACGCGCACGGACGACGCGGCACTTCTGGCCCTGGCCGCCGTACAGGTGGGACGGCTGGCGGTCCTGACCGTGCGCCACAGCGTGGTCTTCTCCCGGCTGGCCGACGGTGCCGAGGAGCTGGCGGCCACCCAGCCGGCGGCCGGGCTGGACCTCGCGGCCGGCGCCGCCGTGGTCCGCTTCTACTCCGGAGAGGACACCCAGCACCACCGCGTCCAGGACATCCTGCGACGCCTGCCCTCGAGCACCTCGCACGCAGGGTTGCGCACATGGGTGAGGGCGGTGTCGGACCCTTTCGACGACCGGGCCCAGCTCGTCTCCCTCCTACCGCGGTTGGCCGCCGAGGCTGAGGGCCGGCCGGAACGGCTCACCTCCGTCGGCATCATGGCGTGGCTCCTGGACGAGACTCCACGGGCCGTCCGCGCCTTCGACGAGGCCTTCGACCGCTGGGGGGTGCAGGGAGCGCTGCCCGAGGGGCTGGGGGGCGCTGCCGCCTGGGCCTACGTGGAGCGAGGACGGTGGGAGCAGGCCCGTGAGGCCTGTGCCCGCACCACCGCGGTCGGCCGGGTGGCCGGCCTCGACCACGCCGTGGCCTGTGCGGCCACCGTGGACGCCACCGTGCTGGCCTTCCTGGGTGACGTGTCCTCGGCCCGAGCCCGGGCCGAGGACGCGCTCACTCTGATCGATCCGCTGGAAAGCCGCTCGGTCGCCGTCTACGCCCATCGCGCGCTCGGTGCCGCGGCAGCCGCGGCAGGCGACTACGAGACCGCGTACGGCCGACTCCGCATGGTCTTCACGGCAGAGGGCGCGCCCGTGCACTACCACGCCTCCTACCCGGCCCTCGCGGATCTGGCCGCCGCCGCCGTGCGCTGCGGCCGCCACGAGGAGGCTGTCGCGATCGTCGAGCGTTCGGCGGACGCGCTGGCGGACAACGCCTCACCTCGTCTGCGTGCGCTGATCAGCCGGGCCCGTGGCCTTCTGGCGGACCCCGGGAAGGCCGAACCGCACTTCCGGGCGGCTCTCGTGGATCCGGTACTGGAGTACTGGCCCTTCGAACGTGCACAGACCCTGCTCGGCCTCGCCGAGTGGCTGCGGCGTCGTCGGCGCGTCGCAGAGGCGCGTGGGCCGCTCACCGAGGCCCTGGAGACCTTCCGGCGTCTGGGCGCGCGCCCGTGGATCGAGCGTGCCCGGGTCGAATCGCGCGCCGCCGGCCTCGACGTCACGGACACGGCCCCCGACGCGGTCGCCGGACTCTCCCCGCAACAGCAGCAGATCGTGCGGCTCGCCGCCCGCGGGCTGACCAACCGTGAGATCGGAGAGAAGCTCTTCCTCTCTCCGCGTACGGTCGGCTCGCACCTCTACCGCAGCTTCCCTAAGCTGGGCATCACGGCCCGCTCCCAGCTGCGGGACCTCATCGATGGAACCCTCGCCACGGCGCACACCGGCGAATGAGCAGGAGTAGCGCCACGGGGGCCGAAGGTGGTGAAAGGTGGCGCGGTCCGGACGGGGCGGATTCCACGGCCAGTCGTCGTGCTCGGCGAAGAAGTCCTCGACGGTGCTCACCTCAAGGCCGTACGGAGTACCGACCGGGGGCCGGAAACCGTACAGAGGAACCGCGGCCTGCACGGCCTGCTTGCCGGGTCCGGCTCCTGGAAAACGTCTGGGATGTCGCTTGTCGACCATCACGTGTCCGCAGGCTACCCGTCCGTTCGGCCTGCTTCGGGGAAAGGATGGGGCGTGCCGCCGCGATCGTGCGGCGTGCTTCCGCGTTCTGGCGGGAGCCTCTGCCCGCCATCACCCGAGGAAGGAAGGGAACACTCATGGACGGATCGACCCTGCAGACGTTCGCCGCCGAGTGCGCGGAGGGACTTCCCGGAACCCGGCTGGAGCATCCCTTCGGCCCGGACTGGGAGGTCTTCAAAGTACATGGCAAGGTGTTCATGCTGATGACGAGCGTGCCCGGCAAACCGGTCGTGATCCTGAAGTCCGAGCCGGACGAGGCTGAGGCCCTGCGCGAGACGCACGCGGACGTCACCCGCGGCTACCACATGAACAAGAAACACTGGATCACGCTGGAAGCCGGCGGCTCGATCGACGAGAAGCTGGTCGAGGAGCTCGTCACCGAGTCCTACCGGCTCGTGGTCGGCAACCTTCCCCGGTCGAGCCGGCCGGTCGACCCGGAGACGTACGGCATCCGTCTCCGGGCCGCGCGACGATGACGGTCACCGGGAAGCGGCTCCAGGATGTCGCGCGCAGTACCGCGAAGGAACTGCCCGGCGTCAGCAACGGTCGCCCGTTCACCGAGAAGCTGGACGTCTACAAAGTGGCGGGGAAGGTCTTCCTGATCGTCACGGACGACCCCGACGAGCAGATCATCACCGTCAAGGCCGAGCCTGCTCACGCCCGGTCCCTGCAACAGGAGCACGATTGCGTCGCTCCGGGTCGGTACCTCGACAAACGGCACTGGATCTCCGTGAGCGCGGGTCAGGACATCACCCCGGGGACGGTGAAGGACCTGGTCGGCCATTCCTACGACCTCGTCCTGGACTCGGTGCCGCGCAAGCGTCGGCCCCGTGAGGCGGGACGGTAACCGGCACAGCCGGACACCGCCCGGCGTGTCCGAACCAGCCCTCGCACTCGTCCGCCGGCGCCACCGGCCGGCGGGACGGGGGCAGCGGACCGCAGAGGGTTGCGGCGTGCACCGCGAGCCCCGGCCGCGTCCGGTCCGAGATGGCGGTCATCTCGCTGAACAGAGAGCGCGGATCGAGGACTTCGTGGGTGAAGCCGCCAACTTGGTGTCGGAGCCCGGAATCACCTCAGCGCTGTCAGGAGTCGTGCGCCGGACGGGAGGGGGCTGGTTCGTCCGGCCCGTTTGAGTGAACCCTTGTCGATGCCCCGTGACTGTCGACTGCCGTCGGGCGTGACTAATACCCGCCTATGGCGTTGTTGGTGACGGAACGGTCTGATCCATGGGGGCGTTGATGAAGGTGGCAGGTATTCATCATGCCTACGGTGGCCGGGTGGTGTTGCGCGGCGTGGACGTGGAACTGCCGCGGGGTTCACTGGTAGGCATCGTGGGGGAGAACGGTGCGGGGAAGACCACGCTGCTGAAGATTCTGGCCGGTGAGTTGCGGCCCGACCGGGGGGTGGTGCGAAACGAGGGCCGGTTTGGATACTGCCCGCAGCAGGTGGTTCTCAACGACGCGTTCACCGTCCGCCAGCACCTTGAGCTGTTCAGGACGGCGTACTCGCTCCCTGATCTGCGCCGGGCCGAGGAGATCATGGAGGCGCTGCGCTTTCGCGAGTACGCGCAGGAACGGGTTGGGGCGCTCAGCGGGGGAACCCGACAGAAGCTCAACCTGACCCTCGCGTTGATGCACGATCCTGATGTGCTGCTGCTGGACGAGCCCTATCAGGGCTTCGACTGGGAAACGTATGTGCGGTTTTGGGAGCTGGCCGTGCAGTTGCATACCGCCGGCCAGTCCGTGCTGGTGGTCTCACACCTTGCCTACGACGTGGACCGGCTGGACGTCTTGTGGCGCCTGGAGAAAGGCGTGCTGTGCGCCGGGGCGGGAGTGGTGTCGTGAGCCCCTCCCTGGAGCGGTTCGTCATCGCGACGCGGTTCACGCTGATCGAGCATGTGCGCAACCGGTTCGCCGTGGCGTTGGTCTTCCTTTTCGTGCCCCTGTGGATCTCGCTCGGGCAGTTCATGATCGTGGACGTGGGGGTGTCGTTCAGGCTCTGGGCCACCGGCGAGATCCTCGTCGCCCGCGGCAACGAGCTCACTCAGATCAGCGGCGCTTTGAACGCGGTGACGCTGATCGTCGGGTTCGCGATGTTCTCGGCCACCTTCAGCTCGGGAACTTTCGACCGACGTCTGGCCATGGCCGGCTACCCCCGCCCCCAACTGCTACTGGCGAAGGTCGCCTCCCTCGTTCTGGCTTCGGCCGTCGTCAGCGTTTATGCCACAGCGGTCATGTGGGCGTACTGGTCGCCCCGCCAGCCCGTGCTGCTGGCCGTTTCGCTGTTCAGCGCGGCCATGACCTACGGAGCCGTGGGCGTCGCCCTGGGCACAGTGGTCCGCCGCGAGCTGGAGGGCATCTTCCTCGTCGTGATGATCAGCGTCATCGACCTCGCGCTGCAGAACCCCATCGCCAGCAAAGGAGCCGACACCGCCTTGGTGCGTCTGCTGCCCTCCTACGGCGCCATGCAGTCCGCCTCCGCCGCCGGCTTCTCCCACTCCGTTCTCCTGAGCTGCCTGGGCGTGCAGCTGGCCTGGTTCGCCGGCGCGGCCCTCCTCAGCCTGCTCGCCTTCCGTCGGCGCACCCGGTCCGCGGTGACCGGCCAGGTCCCGTCTTCCCCCCAAGGAGCACCGTGTTCGCTGCCGACTGCGCGCAGGCCGAAATCCACGACCCGCAGCTGAAAGCCGCGTACAAGGCGTGCCACGATTATCTGCGGACCACCAGCGCTGAGGAGTTCTGGTGTCTGCAACTGATGCCCCCTGCTCTGCGTCCGGCATGCTGGGCCCTTTTCACCGCGCACTCCCTTGCCGACGACCTGGCCGACACCACCGAGGGCGACGGTTCTCAGCGGCTGCGAGCATGGCGCGAAGCCCTGGACACCGACCTGCGGCTGGGCACCAGCCAAGACCCGGTGCGCCAGGCGGTGGTGCACACCATGTGGTGCTGGAACCTGAAGGCCGACGCCTTGGACGTCACCTTCACGGCCCTTGAGAAGGACGCCCTGCGGACCGCTCCCGCCGCGGCGACCTGGCCGCAGTGGCGGACCCGCAGCAAGGACACCAACGTGCCCTTCCTGCTGCAGTGCCTGACGATGCTGCGCCACGCCGGCCTCGACATCCCACTCCACCTCACCCACCTGGACGCCTACCAGCGGCTGTCCGACGGCCTGTTCCTCACCGACTCACTGACCGACCTCGCCGACGACCTCAGCCGCGGCGACATCACCCTTCCCGCAGAAGAACTGCACCGCTTCGGCGCCTGCGAGACAGACCTCCTCCAACGCCGCTGGACCCCCGCCGTCCAGGCACTGATCAGCCACCTACTCGACACGGCCCGCACCTGGCTGGACCAACCGCAACTGTGGACCGGTCTGCCGCCCGGCCCCGCCGTCGTCCTGCGCACAGGCTGCACTCTCTACCGCGCCCGCCTGCACGCCGCCGAAAAGGCCGGACCCGCACTGCTGCACCACACAGCCCGCCCGACCCTCGCCGCCCGCCTGCGCATCACCGGCCCCGGCCGGCTCCTCGCAGCCACCACCTGGCGCCTCTTTCCCCTCCCCGAACTACGCACCGCACCCCCGCCGACCCGCCCGGTGCTCCCCGCTCCCCGGACCGCTTCCCCCAAGCTCCTGCAACCACCCGAGCCGCACGCCGGTGGGGCCCTCCCGCCAGCTCTCCCGGCCGAGCACATGCCACGGCATGTCGCGATCATCATGGACGGTAACGGCCGCTGGGCCACTGCACGCGGTCTCCCGCGCAACGACGGCCACAAGGCCGGAGGGAAAGCGCTCGTCGACGTCGTGCACGGCGCCGCGGAGATCGGGCTCCCTCACCTGACCGTGTACCTGCTGTCCACCGAGAACTTGGAGAAGCGCCCCCCGCAGGAGATCGACAAGCTGCTGACGTTCGCACGGGAACAGCTGGAGTCCGGAGACTTCCTGCGCTACGACGTACGGATCCGCTGGGCCGGGCTCCCCGACGGCCTGCCCAGCGACTTCGTCGACCTCCTGCGCACCAACGAAGCGGCCACCGAAGATCGCACCGGTCTCACTCTGACGTTCTGCCTCAACTACGGCGGTCGCAGCGAACTCACCCAGGCCGCCGACTCCCTGGCCGGCGCCGCACGCACCGGACAGCTCGAGGGCACCAGGGTGTCGGAACACCTGCTTCGCTCCCATCTGCCCCTGGGTGACCTGCCCGACGTCGACCTCCTGTGGCGCACCGGCGGCGAACAGCGCATCTCCAACTTCCTGCCCTGGCACACCGCCTACGCCGAACTCCTCTTCACGGACAGACTCTGGCCCGACATCGACCGCCGCGACCTGTGGCAGGCCGTGACCGAATACACCCATCGCCAGCGCCGCTACGGCGCGGTTCCCGTCCCGCAGCCCTCTCTGCCCGCCCAGGAGGCGCACAGCGGCACCAACGTTTGACACAGGCCACAGCAGTCCATCCCGACCATCCCGACCAGCGTCCGGCCCCTCCGGCCCCTTCGGCCCCTCCGGCCGACGGTACCGAGCGGCGGCGTCCCGAACGAACACTCGTGCGGCGGGTGATCCCTCGTGTCCTGTGAGGGCTTGCGGGAGTTCTTCGACCGAGCACCGGTCTGCATCAAACCGGTGCATCCTCTGCCCGTCCCCCGCACCAAGGAGTTCGCCGTCATGAAGCCCAGCCGCACCTTCAAGCCCTTCCTCCTCACCGCCGCGGTGGTCTCGACCGCCGCCCTGGGAGCGTCTCTCCTCAGCATGACGAGTCAGGCGCAGACCCTGCCCGAGCACGCCGTGGACGCCTCGCAGCTGACCGCGGCCACTCGCCTGCAGGCGGCCCCTCTTCCGCCCGCCTGCCAGGAAGCAATCTTCAAGACCCAGGACAAGTTCCCCACCACCCGCTACACCGTCCCCGACGAGCCGTGGAATGCCGGCCTGGCTGCCGTGTCAAACCTGAGCGAGGAAGACCAGGCCCTGCTCACCGGGCCCGCGTGCGCGGCCTGGAACAAGTGGGCCGTCGAGAACGGTGCCGCTGTGGCCACCGAACTCGACAACCGCTACCGCAACGCCGCCGCCCCGGCCTGCAACAAGTGGACCGTCGCCACCCTCGCGACGATCAAGAAGCACGCCCCGGAGGTCCCCGCGGAGTACCAGGCACAGGAGAAGGTGGCCAAGAAGGTCTGGACGGAAGTCATGACCAAGCTCTCCACCACGGCCGCCGACCCCGCCTGCCGCGCGTCCTACAACACCGCCAAGGCAGGCTGGTAGACACCCCCTCCGCCGGCGGCATCCACAGCATGTGAGACACCGCCCGGCGGCAGCCCGGGAAGCAGAACGCCTGGCTGGGCAGCCAGTCGGGCGTTCTGCTGAACGTGCATTCCGCAATCTGGCAACATCAGCGACGCTTGCCAACGAGCATGCAGCCCGGTCAGAGGCTGGCCTGATCAGGCGTCCCTGCCGAGCGGCCGCTGCCTCTGCCTCTGCCTCTGCCTCCGGCGAGCACAGCTCACGTGATGCCCGCCGGACGCGGAATCGCCGTCTTCGCTTCCCCGGGGCGCCATTGACGCGCGTAGCCCGTTGCCGCACGCTGGGCTCCGGTTGTTGTCGACTCAACGGTCGGGAGGCCGCCGATGTTCAGACGCGTGTCACGCCTGCTTCTCTCGTTTGTCATGCTCATGGCTGGCACGGTGATGGGGATGAGCGCCACCGCCGGCACCGCGCACGCCGACTCCTGCTACACCTGGAACCGCACCCTCTCCCAGGGGTCCTCCGGCAGCGACGTGACCCAGCTCCAGATCCGGGTCGCCGGCTGGGTGACCTCCGGCGAACGGCTCTCCTACGACGGCCAGTACGGCGCCCGCACCGCCGCCGCCGTCAAGAAGTTCCAGGCCGCGTACGGCCTGAGCGCGGACGGGGTCGCCGGACCCGCGACCTTCAGCAAGATCTACGCCGTCCAGGACGCCGACTGCACGCCCGCCCACTTCAGCTACGCCGAACTCAACAAGTGCAACTCCGACTGGTCCGGCGGCGCGGTCTCCGCCGCCACCGCCAAGTCGAACGCGCTCAAGACCATGTGGAAGCTCGAGGCAATGCGGCACGCCCTCGGCGACGTCCCGATCACCATCTCCAGCGGCTTCCGCTCCCGCGCGTGCAACAACGCCGTCGGCGGCTCCGCCACCAGCCGTCACCTCTACGGCGACGCGGCCGACCTCGTCGGCTCCCCGTCCCTGTGCCGGCTCGCCCAGCAGTCCAGGACACACGGCTTCTCGGAGATTCTCGGTCCGGGCTACCCCGGCCACAACGACCATACCCACGTGGCCTTCGACCCGTCGCCGTACTGGTCGGCTCCCACCTGCGGCATCTGACCCGACCAGGACGGACCAGGCGGACCGGGGCGGACCCGCTCACGGCAGCAGACGGTGACGGGCCGCGGCGGCCACCGCTCCCGCCCGGGTCCGCACGCCCAACTTGGCGTAGACGCGGCCCAGATGGGTTTTGACCGTGGCCTCGCTGAGGAAGAGGGACCGGGCGATCTCCCGGTTTCCCAGGCCCTCGGCGAGTCGGCCCAGGATGTCACGCTCGCGCGTGGTGAGGGCGGGGCCCGGGGAACGCAGGCGGGCGACCACCCGGTCGGTGACCGGTCCCGACAGCACGGTGCGTCCCGCGGCGGCGTCCCGGACGGCCTCGAACAGCCGCTCCGGCCGCTCGGCCTTGAGCAGGTAGCCCGTGGCACCCGCCGCCACGGCACGGGCTATGTCGGCGTCCGTGTCGAACATCGTGAGGACCAGCACTCGCGGGGCGGGCGTGTCCGGCCCGCTCCGGGCGAGCAGCCGGCCGGTGGCCTCCACCCCGTCCATGCCGGTGCCGAGCTGGAGGTCCATGAGCACCACGTGCGGCCGCAGCCTCGACGCCATCACCAGGGCCTCCTCGCCGCTGCCCGCCTCACCGGTCACGTCGATGCCGTCGGTGCTGGAGAGCAGGGCGCGCAGTCCGGCGCGTACGACGGCGTGGTCGTCGCAGAGCAGGACGCGGACCGCGGGGACGGCGACCGGGGTCACCACGGCTGCCTTCCGGCGCCGTTCCCGGCGAGCGGCACCGACATCGTGACCACCGTCCCGTCGCCGGGCGCCGACTCGACGGCGAGCGTCCCACCCGCCTGCTGTGCTCTCATGGCCATGCCCGAAAGGCCGTGACCGCGGGGGGATGCCCGTCCACGGCCAGGAGACCGGCGCATGTCGAAGCCGCGCCCGTCGTCGGCGATGTCCACGGTGATCCGATCCTCCAGACAGGTCAGGGTGATCACGGCCCGGGTGGCTCCGGCATGCTCCCGTACGTTGGCCAGCGCCTGTTGGGTGACCCGCAGCAGGGCTGCCTCCACGGGCTCGGACACGGGGCCGGGGGCGTCGGGTGTCCCGTCCAGCCGGAACTCGACGGCCGGTCCCGCGGCCCGTCCAGGCCCCCTTCCCGCCTCCGCCTCCGGTTCCGCCTCCGGTCCGCCGCCCGGCGCGGCAAGGGCGCGCAGTGCCTGCACGAGGGTGTTCTCGGCCAGGTCCAGCGGCGTCAGGTCACGGACGAACCGGCGGACCTCGGCGAGTGCGCGCTCGGCTCCCGCCGCGGCTTCGCGCACATGCCCGCGCGCGGTGTCCGGACTGGTGTGCCAGCGGCGGTCGGCCGCCTGGAGCAGCATCTGCTGACTGGACAGGCTCTGCGCGAGGATGTCGTGGATCTCCGTCGACAGTCGCTGGCGCTCCGCGAGAATGCCCGCGTGCCGTTCCGTGACGGCCAGTTCACCACGGGCGCGCACCAGGTCGTCGATGAGCAGGCGTTGCCGGACCGCGAGTTGTCTGCTGTCGACCAGGACGGCCGTGGCGACCGTGCCGAGGGCGACCGGGGCGAGCACCAGGTTCGGGTTGAACGGGCCTGTGAGCACGCGCAGTTCGGAGATCACCACGAGAGCCACGAGGACGGCGGCGAGCGGCACCGCGAGCCGCACCGGCAACCGGTGGAGCCCGGTGAACAGCAGCGGCATCGTGCACCACGTGGCACTCGGTTCCAGGGCGAGCAGGACCACCCAGACGGCGAACACCGCGCTCAGCCAGAGCAGATGCCGGGTGACTGGGCGCTCCCCGTACCTCGGCGCGGGCGCCAGCCACAGACCGAGCAGGTAGATCGCCCCGAAGACGAGGAACAGGGCAAGGGTCAGCGCCGTACGGCCGCCGTCGACGGGCCCGTGGGTCAGCAGTCGGGCGATCGCCCCGCCGAGCAGCAGCAGGAAGGCGACGTGCAGGGCGGCGGTCAGCCACCGCGCGTCGGGGTCCGGCCTCATGCCGTCTCGCTCCACCGTGTCCCCATCGCCTCGTCGGTCCCTGCCCCACCACTCATACACGTACACATCATGGGGGACATCATCCGTTCAGCTGACATTCCCATAGTCCGGCGGGCGCCACTGACCAGCCGTACGTCCGAGGTTCAGGGCCGGCTCGGCGGTGAGACTTCTGGAACACGTCCCCTCCGGAGATCGGGAACCGCCATGTCCAAGAAACTCACAGCCAACCGTGCCTCCCTCACACACCGCCTGGCCTACGCACTGCGTCACCCCGGCCGGGTGCCACGCCACCTGCGCCGCAGCGCGCGCGACTCCTGGTTGCGCTACCGCTCACCGGACCATGTCGCCTACTACCGGGCGGTCATGCGGTCCGACACCCGACGGGACCCGGACGCCGCGGTGGGCAGTCACAGCCGGGAGCGCTGGCTCGCGCTGGGACAGATGCAGTTCGACTACCTGCTGCGTCACGGGCTGCGCCCGGAGCACCGGATGCTGGAGATCGGCTGCGGCAACCTGCGGGCGGGATGGCGCTTCATCGAGTACCTCGACTCCGGCCACTACTACGGTGTCGACATCTCCCCCGACATCCTCGTCGCCGCGCAGGACACCCTCCAGGCCCAGGGGCTCCAGGACCGGCTGCCCACACTGACGCCGGTCCACGGTCTCGCACTGGGCTTCCTGCCGGCGGGCCACTTCGACGTGGTGCACGCGCACAGCGTGTTCTCGCACTCCCCGCTATCGGTGATCGAGGAGTGCTTCGCGCACATCGGCCGCGTCCTGGCGCCGGGCGGCTGGTTCGACTTCACCTTCGACCGGACCGAGGGCGAGGAGCACCACGTGCTGCGGGAGGACTTCTACTACCGGACCGAGACCCTGATCGCCCTGGCCGCCGAGCACGGCCTCACGGCACGCTTCATGGAGGACTGGGAGGACCTCGGCCATGGCCAGTCCAAGATCCGTGTGACGCACCGGACCGACACCCAGGGCGTCTCCTGAGCACTCCCGGTTCCGGTCAGGGCGGGATGGACTGACATCACTGGTGCGTCAATCGTCATCGTCTTGGTGTTGGTCCCGGGGCGCCGCGCGATGCGAAGCTGGATCTCCGCCCACCTCGGGATCCGGGGTGCAACGAGAGGCAGTCTTCCGATGGACAACACCTTCAGGACGAAGAGCGGTTCGGTCCAGGGGTGTCGAGCCTCTGCCGAAGTCGTCGCCGTCCTCGGTGTCCCCTATGCCGCCCCGCCGTTCGGGGCCGTCCGGTTCCGGGAACCTCTCCCGGCGCGGGCCTGGTCCGGAGTGCGGGACTGCACGGCCTTCGGGCCGGTCGCTCCGCAGTCGGCGCAGCTGCCCGGCGCACCCGCGTGGTCGCCCGGCGACGAGGACATCCTCACCGTCAACCTGTGGACCCCGGCCCCCGAGGGCGGCCGTCTGCCCGTCCTGGTCTGGATCCACGGTGGCGCCTACACCTTCGGGTCCTCGGCCCAACCCGACTTCGACGGCACCGCGCTGGCCCGCGCCGGTCTGGTCGTGGTCACCTTCAACTACCGGATCGGCTTCGAAGGCTTCGGCCACGTCCCCGCCGTGGACGCAACCCACTACCCGGACAACCGCGGTCTGCTCGACCAGGTCGCCGCACTGCGCTGGGTCCAGGAGAACATCGCCGCCTTCGGTGGCGATCCCGGCAACGTCACGGTCGCCGGCCAGTCCTCCGGTGCCGCCTCTGTCGCCTGTCTGATGGTGATGGACCGCGCCCGCGGCCTGTTCCACCGTGCCATCGCCCACAGCGCCGCCAGTCCCTGCCACACGCTCGAAACCGCTGCGGCGACCACCCGTGAGATCGCTGCGTCAGCGGGCTGCCCTGCCACGGCCGAGGGCCTGACATCCGCGACTCCGCAGTCCCTGGTCCTCGCCTCCGACCGGGTGGTCGACGCCTACCGGCACGACCCCGCCTCCGGATCCCGCCACTACGACCCCTCCCTCTACGCGCCCGTCCTGGACGGCGACGTCCTGCCCACCGATCCCCTGACGGGGATGGCGGCCGGTGCGGCCCGGGACGTGGACCTGCTGGTCTGTCACACCACGGAGGAGTACTGGCTGCTCGACGCCGTCGGCAGCAGTGCGAAGGTCACCACCGAGGAACAACTGGCGCGCTTCGTCGAAGACTTCAATCTCCCGGACGGCCTGGTGGCCGGCTACCGCGGCGCGATGCCGCACGCCCCGGTGCTCGACGTCTACCTCGCCGTCTTCGGGGATCTGCTGTTCGGCGAGTACAGCAACCGACTTGCCGAGCTGCACGCCGAAGCCGGTGGCCGGGCGTTCCTGTCGCGCTTCGACCGTCGGCGCACCGGCCCGGACGGTGTCGTGCGGGCCTGGCACTGTGCGGACATCCCGTTCGCCTTCGGCAACCTCGACACCGACTGCCTGGCTTTCCTCATCGGCGGAGCACCCACACCCGCGGACCACGGGCTGGCTCGCCGCATGGTGCGGGCGTGGGTCGATTTCGCGACCACCGGGGACCCGGGGTGGCCATCGGTCGGCGGACCCGCCCCCCGGGCGAAGGTGTGGAGCACCGACGACGAACCCGCCGATGACGAGGCCGTCGGTGTCCGTGCTCTCTGGGCCGAGGCCGACTTCCCGGTCCTGTGTCCGTGAACTGCTCGAACCCCCGGCGGCTGCGCGTCAGCGGCTGCCGCCGAACCAGTCACGTCTTCCTGTACGAGCCTCCCCCGGTCTGTGGGTTCGTGACTGATGAACGGCAAGACGCTCCCGAATCGAGTGTGCTCAGGTCCTGGGTGTGAACTCGGGCAGGGCGAGGGCCGAATGGGCCGGTCGTCCCTCGGCGGAGGGTACGGCGCCGAGACCGCGCAGCCTGTCGTTGCGCCGCTCCAGTGCTCGGGCGGTGGTCGGGAAGAGTGCGGAATCGCCCTCGCCGACCTGCGCCTGGTTCACGGTCACGAACGCACGGAGGTGGTGTTCGTAGGCGGCGAGGCCCGCGGCGTGGTCGCGGTCGGCCAGCGAGCCGGCGAGCATGTACGCGCCGACGAGGGCGAGGCTGGTGCCCTGTCCGGTCAAGAACGAGGGCGCGTAGGCGGCGTCACCCACCAGCGCGATCCTGCCGCTGGACCAGCGGGGCATGCGGATCTGGCCGACCCCGTCGAAGAACAGGTCGTCCGCGTCGCGCAGGGCGGCGATGATGCCCGGAAGCTCCCATCCCGCGTCGGCGAAGGCCGCCGCGATCAGGGGCCGTTGGGCTTCCGGGTTCCGGAACACGTCCAACGGCGGTTCTTGACGGGCGAAGTTCAAGAAGGCGTGCACCTCGTCGTCGTCCCCCACCGCGTAGAGCGCCGCGGCCCTGCCCGGGGTGTTCCACATCAACGCCTCCTGGGAGAGTCCGAAGGTGTTGCGCATGGTGAACACGGCGAAGCAGTGGCCGAGGTACCGGTGGAACCGTTCCTCTGGGCCGAACAGCATCTCCCGGGTACGTGAGTGCGTGCCGTCCGCACCGACCACCATGTCGAACGTACGGGCGCCGCCCCCGCGGAAGGTGACGTCGACCCCGTCGCCGGACTGGTCGAGGGTGTCGATGGAGTCGTTGAACAGGAACTCCACGTCGTCACGGACCGCCCTGTGGAGAGCGTCGGTCAGATCCCCGCGCCGCACCTCCAGGTCCCGTCCCTCGACACCACCGGTGATGGCGTGCGGGTGCAGCGAGGCGACCTCGCTGCCGTCCCCGGCGAGGAAGGTCAGCCGGCGCAGGTCGATGTGCGCCTCCCGCAGCCGCGGCAGGATCCCCATCCTGCGGACGACCTCCAGTGCGGTGCCGCGAACGTCGACGGGGTAGCCGCCGCTACGCGGCGTGGGTGCCTTCTCCACCACCGTGACCGCGTATCCGTGGCGGTTCAGCCAGAACGCGAGGGCGGGGCCCGCGATGCCGGCCCCGGATATCAGGACCTTGCCCCTCGGCGTGCTGCGGAGATCCGTCAACTGATCGGTGCGGGTCATTCCTTGACTCCTTTGTTCATGGTACGGACGACAAGCAGGGACAGCGCCGTGATGACGCCGGCGACGAGGAAGCCGCCGACGAAGGCCGATTCGGACGGGACGTCCGACCCGGAAGGGGTCCCCGCGGTGAGGAGCGCACCACCGACCTGCCCGCCCACGGCGTAGCCGATCACGCGAGTCACCAGGATCAGGCTGGTGGCGATGCCGGTGTCGCCTTCGTCGACGGACGTGGCGATGCCGGTCACCAACGCTGTGACGCACAGGCCGTTGGCCAGCGCGATCAGCGCCTTGCCGACGACGATGTGCCAGACCTCGGTGTGCGCGGCCGACAGGGCGAGCAGGGCGACGGCCATGGTGACGGCTCCGGCCGTGACGACGGCTCGCGGGCCGAAACGCCGTTCCCCCATCCCGCCGATCGGCCCGGCCAGTGCGGCGGCAACGGCGCCGGGCAGGAGGATGACGCCGATCCCGGTGGCTCCGATGCCGAAGCCGTACCCGTCGCCGGACACGTCGAGCAGCTGCGGAACGAGATAGACCCCCATCGAGGTGCCGAGGCATATCACGAACGTCAGCACACACGACTTCCACATCACCGGCCGTGCCAGCATGCGCAGATCGATCATTGGCGCGGCCGCACGACGCTCAACGGCCGTCCATCCGGTCACGAAGGCGGCCAGGACCACGACGAGGATGCCGAGCACGAGTGGCCGCGAGCCGGCCTCGGGCGCCGACGCGAGCACGAGCATGAGCGTGATCAGCGTCCCGCTCAGGGTGGCCAGGCCGGGCCAGTCGATTCCGGCATCGTCCGACCGGCCCGGCGGATCGGACGGCATCAGCCTGTTCAACAGCAGTGTGGACCCGATGACCGCGATCGTCGGCAGAGCGAACATCCAGTGCCGGGAGAGCTGCTCCGCCACGGGACCGGCCGACAGCATTCCCGCCATCGAGCCTGCCACGAACATCCCGCTGACCGTCCCGATGGCCACCTTCGACTCGCCGGCGGGAAGGTGTTTGCGCACCACGATGAACGACAGGGGCAGCGCCCCCACCATCGCCCCCTGAAGTATCTGACCCAGCAACAGCACCGGCAGGTTCGGTGCCAGGGCGGACACCAGGCCACCTGCCGAGACCACCGCCATCAGCCGGATCAGGACGCGCTTTCCGCCGTAGCGGTCGCCCAGCTTGCCCGCGAGCGGTGTGATGAGCGCGCCGGTGATGAGGAGCACGATGCTGAGGAGCGCCCCCTCGGCCGGACTCATGTCCAGCTCGCGTTGGAGCAGCGGGAGCGTCGGCGTCACCACCGACTCCAGGGCGCCGGTGGAGATGGCCAGTATGCCGAGGGCTCCGACAGCGGCCTTCCCGATGCGGGCCGGTGGAGCCTGTGCCGTGGTCATGGAGGTCCTACCTTTCAAGGGTGGTTGCTCTGGTCATTCGTAAGATCGGAGGGCCCGGG
>NZ_BAABCQ010000138.1:0-20874 GCF_039539045.1 Streptomyces marokkonensis | reverse complement strand
CAAGGTTCACCTCCCGTCGCAGAAGCGGGTTGACATCACGATTGGGAAGTCCTTTTGGGTGTCGTGGGCTTTTGCAGGCTGTGGGCGGTGATGTCGCCGTGGGAGGTGGTGGCGTGGAGGGTGAGTCCGGCGGCGGGTCCGTCGGTGTTGGTGAGGGTGTTGTCGATGCGGCCGTGCAAGGTGCCGGCGTCGAGGGTGGCGGAGATGCCGTGGGCGGCGCCGGCCGAGATGTTGCCGTGCTCGGTGCGCAGGGTGACCGTGCCGCGGACGGCTTCGGTGATGTGGAGGTCGCCCTTGCGGGTGGTGATCTCGGCGGGGCCGTTCAGGCGGTGGACGGTGATGTCGCCGGCGGCGAGGGTGAGGCGGGCGCCTTCGGTCTCGTCGAGCTTGACCGGGCCCTGCGTGCTCTCGAAGGCAACGTCGCCGAGTCGTCCGACACCCCTCAGTTCGGTGCTGACGGCCTTGGCCTCGACGTGGGAGCCGGCGGGCAGTTGGACGGTCACCTCGACGGCGCCGCAGGAACCGAGGATCCGGTTCCTGGGGGTGGGGGCGTCGATGCGCAGGACGCCGTCGGCGAAGGCGACGGTGGTCTGCTCCGCCGCCTTCACGTCGTGGCTCCTGGAGGCGTCGGCGGGCAGGAGCTCGACGGTGGTGTCGGTCCGGTCGGCGGCGATGAACCGGATGTGTCCGGCGGGGATGTCGAGGACGGCCGCGATGGGAGCGGGGGTGTCGAACCGCTGCGTGGTGCTCTGGCTCTTCTGCATCGTGCACTCCTTCGGCTCTTCGTTTCTGATGATGAAAACGCTACGTTGCGTTCATGGTTGTGGCAGCTGATTCGTCGCATCCGGACGACAAAACCGCAGGCCATGAGCGAGAAAACGTTGCAATGGCTGCAAAGCTAATGCAACTTTCCTGACCTCGCGTGTTGCAATAGATTGTGATTGAACGCTATGCTGCAGAGCGCGGGGCAAGGGATGCCACGGACCATGTGAGGAGACCGCGATGCCGGGAGGCAGGCTTACCCAGCCCGAACGCCAGCAGATCGCGCTGGGTCTGGCCGACGGCCTCGCCTACGCGGAGATCGCCAGGCGTCTTAACCGCCCCACCTCGACGATCACGCGTGAGGTGATGCGCAACGGCGGTCCCGCCTCCTACCGCGCCGACCTGGCCCACCGTGCCACCGAGCACCGCGCCCACCGCCGCCGGCAGACCGTGCCCCGCAGTCCGGGGGCGCCGGCGCAGCCACACGGACGGGACGCCGAGGCGGTGCGCGAGTACGAGGAGGTGTTCACCACCGTCGTCATGGCCTCGGGCATGCCCAAGATGATGGCGCGGGTGCTGGCCTGCCTCTGCCTCACCGACTCGGGCAGTCTCACCGCGTCCGGCCTCGCCCAGCGCCTCCGGGTCAGCCCGGCATCCGTCTCCAAGGCGATCGCGTTCCTGGAGAGCCAGGGCTTCGTCCGCCGGGAACGCGACGAACGCCGCCGCGAGCGCTACGTCGTCGACGAAGACGTCTGGTACCAGGCGATGATGGCCAGCGCCCGGTCCATCGCCCAGGTCGTCGAGACCGCACGGCAGGGCGTCGGCGTCCTCGGCTCCCGGACCCCGGCCGG
Source organism: Streptomyces marokkonensis (assembly GCF_039539045.1). Classification (NCBI taxonomy): domain Bacteria; kingdom Bacillati; phylum Actinomycetota; class Actinomycetes; order Kitasatosporales; family Streptomycetaceae; genus Streptomyces; species Streptomyces marokkonensis. The sequence continues at coordinate 19,261 of NZ_BAABCQ010000138.1, read as the reverse complement.
CGCCCGCCTGGAGAACATCGCACGCTTCCTCGACTTCGTCTCCGAGAGCACCGCCCGCGCCGCGGAACAGGCCCGTGACGTCCTCTACACCAAACCCGAACACACCACGTCCGGGACGACCTCGGACGGCGCCGTCTGAGTCACGTCCCACCCGCCCCCGCCCCCTGCCGGCGGGTCGGCACCCGCGCGGTCACGGACCCGCCCGGCGCTCCGACGCCCCCCTTTTGACGGCCCGGCTGCGATCTCTCGTTTTGTGACAGCGGAGTGAGACAGCGAGGGTTGAGGGTGTTGGTGCTGGTCGTGGGTTGTTTCGGGTTTACGGGGTCGCTGTCCTGGAGGTGAGAGACCCACGAGGCGTCGCTGTCGTGGAGTGTTGTCGCGTGGGGGGTGACGCCGTCTCGGTTCCGTGAGTCCTGGTCCACTGGCCGGTGGGTGTTGGTGTGCTCAAAGGCAGTGGGAGTACCTGCCCCGGGAGCTCGGCTTCGGCTCGGGCGTGACCTGCTGGCGGCTTGCAAATCTGGAACGAGGCCGGCGTCAGGGGTCAAGGCCCTCCGTCCATGGGGCGCCCCGCTGATGCCCGCGCTGCCCACGGCGTGGCCCGCGGCCTGCGCATCACCCGCCGCGACCCGATGGGTGCCTCCCCTGGGGTGGCACGGCGCACGGCCATCCGGCGTTTGTTGCCGGGTGTGCGGTGGGTGGGCGGGTCCGGGGGCGGGTGGTTCTGTGTGCCGGCGGGCGGTGGCGTTTGTACCGGGTGCATGTCGTCAAGGGCCCGATGGTTTGGGCTGGTTCCTTCCTGGTGGTAGGCCGGCCCGGTTCCGCTTCTGTTTCCCGGCCGGCGGTACCTGGTGCCGGGGCCGGCCGTTGCGTTGTGCGGGATGGCGTTGGCGGTCGGGTGCGGGAGTGTCCGTTTTTCGTCTGGGGTGGGCGGGTTTGGGTCGGTCGGCTGGGGAGGGGCCGGTGCAGGGCCGGGGCGGGGGGACGGCGGCCGGTGCGGGAAGCGGGTGTGGCGCGGCAGTGCCGGCCGGGTGGAGGGTCAGGGAACCGGACTCTTTGCTGTGCCCGGTCGCCAGTGACGTCCTCCCGTGGCGGGGCGGCCTCACACTCGCCCGCACGGTCCGCGCCCGGGGGCCGCACCCGGCCCCGCGCCATCCGCGCGGCGGCTCTGCGGTGACACTCGCAACGGGGTGGGGGGTGGTGTGTTGGCGGGTCAGAGTTTGTGCAGGAGGTGTTCGGCTGTTTCGGCGGGGGTGGGCATGGTGGTGATTTCCTGGCCGAGTTTTTCGGCGGCGGTGCGGAAGCGGGGCTGGTCGAGGAGTTGTTGGACGCTGTTGTGGATCAGTGTGGGGTCGTCTTGGCGGGTGGTGTCGTCGAGGGTGAGGCCGGCGCCGGATTTTTGGAGTTGTTCACCGAGTGCGAACTGGTCGGACCACTGTGGGAGTGCGAGTTGTGGCAGGCCGGCTGTGGCGGCGGTGAGCATGGTGCTGGAGCCGCTGTGGTGGACCATGGCGTCGCAGGTGTCGATGAACAGGTGGAGGGGGGTGGGCGGCACGAGGCGGACGTGGGAGGGCATGGGGCCCAGTTCTTCCCAGTACTGGGAGGTGACGGTGGCGATGATTTCGGTGTCGGGTACCTGGGCGCAGGCTTTGAGGACCCGGCGTACGTGGGGGACGCCGTTGAGTTGCAGTGTGCGGGTGCCCAGGGTGACCACCACGCGGCGGGGGTGTGTCCGTGTGCGCCAGGCGGGCGGTTCGCCGTATCCGTTGAAGGGTATGTGGCGGATCGGTGTGCCCGGGCTGGTGGTCGGCAGTTGCAGCGACGGGGGGCAGGGGTCGAGGGTCTGGGCGGGTGTGGGCAGGCCGTCGAGGCCGAGTTCTTCGGCCAGGTCGGCCAGTTCGGTGCGGGCTTCGTGCAGGGCGAGGTCGGAGATGGGGTCGACGCCCCAGCGGTGGTGGATCACGGGGATGCCCAGCACGCCTCCGATGAGGAGTGAGGCGTATTCGACCTGGTCGGCGACGATCAGCTGGGGCTGCCACTGGCGGGCCAGTTCGAGGTAGGCGTGGATGTTGGTCCGGGCCTGGTCCATCCAGACGCGGCCGTAGAAGCCCATCTCCTCGGGCGGGAAGCGGGTGAAGCATTCCAGGGGGCGCCGGCCTTCGGTGAGGAAGCTGAGCAGGTGTTTGTCGCCGTCCAGTTTTTCGCCGACCGGGGCACCGACGAGTCCGGCCGTGCGGACCATGGGCATCACGTCGGGTTGTGCGGTGACCAGTACCTCGGCGCCGGCTGCGCGCAGGCCCCAGGCCAGCGGCACGAGCGGGGCGAAGTGTGTGGGCACCGGGGTACTCATCATCAAGACGCGCATCGGTGTTCCTCCGGGGTGTTCGGTCAGGCGACGAGGGTGGTCTTGGCTTGTTCTTCGATCTGGCCGACGAGCCTGGCCAGGTGCACGGTGTGGGTGTGGCCGTGGTCGGTGTGGCGGCCGGTCACGGCGGTGGTGAACCAGCGGACCGTGCTGGCGGCCTGGTCGTCGGCGGGCAGGGTGAGTTCCTTGCGGTGGCCGTCTTGGGTGAGGGTGAGGGCGGGATGGTGGGAGGGCGGCGGGGTGAACACGTGTTCCGCGGTGAGAATCCCGTGGGTGCCGGTGAAGTCGTAGGCGGCCCGGTAGGCGTGTTCCATGCCGAACGTGAGGTGTGCGGCTGTCCCGTCGGTGCGGTGCAGCAGTACGCTCCCGCTCAGGGTCACCTTGCGGGTGGCGTCCACGCGCAGGACGGCGCCGGTGACGGTGAGGTCGGGGCCGAGGAAGTGCAGTGCGGCCCGCAGCGGGTACACGCCGACGTCCAGGAGGGCTCCGCCGCCGACGGCGGGCAGGTAGCGGATGTCGTCGGCGGGTTTGGGCGGGATCGTGAACGTGCTGGAGAAGGTGCGCAGTGTGCCCAGCGAGCTGAGCAGTTCCTTGATCCGGGCCAGCTGGCTGTGGTGGGGGAACATGAAGTTCTCCACCAGCACCCGGCCAGTCGACCGGGCCAGGTCGAGCAGCCGCAGGGTGGTGGGGAGGTCGGCGCTGAGCGGTTTCTCCGCCAGTACGTGCTTGCCCGCAACCAGTGCCCGTTCGATCCAGGTGGCGTGCAGCATCGCCGGCAGCGGGATGTATACGGCGTCGATGTCGTTCCTGGCCAGGAGGGTGTCGTATCCGGTCACCGCCGCGCAGCCGAATGAGGACGCGAAGGCCTGTGCATTGTGCGGGTCTCTGCTGGCGATGGCGACCAGGTTGATGCCGTCGACGGCGCGGACGGCGGGCAGGGTGCGGCGCCGGGCGATGTCGGCGCAGCCCAGGACGCCCAGGCGGACCGGTCCGGTCATCGGAGGAAGTCCTTGAACGAAGCGATCATGTAATCGGTCATCTCCTCGGTGATCTTCGGGTAGACGCCGACCCAGAAGGTCCGCTCGGTCACGATGTCGCTGTTGGTCAGCGCGCCGGCGATGCGGTGGGGCTGACCGATGTACGCGGGGTGCCTGGTGAGGTTGCCGGCGAAGAGCAGACGTGTGCCGATCCGGCGGCTCTCCAGGAACCGCACCAGCTCGGCGCGGCTGAAAGGGGCGTCGTCGGTGAGGGTCACCAGGAACCCGAACCAGCTCGGGTCGCTGCGGGGTGTCGCCTCCGGCAGGATCAGGTGCGGTGCGCCGTCCAGCCCTTCGCGCAGCCGGGTCCAGTTCGCCCTGCGCGCGGCGATGAACGCGTCCAGTTTGGTGAGCTGTGACAGCCCGAGTGCCGCGTGGAGGTCGTTGCTTTTGAGGTTGTAGCCGACGTGGCTGAAGATGTACTTGTGGTCGTAGCCGGCCGGGAGGGTGCCCATCTGGTGGTCGAAGCGTTTGAGGCACCTGTTGCTCTCGCCCGGTTCGCACCAGCAGTCCCGTCCCCAGTCCCGGACGGATTCGACGATGCGTGCCAGCGCCAGGTTCGACGTGAGTACACAGCCGCCTTCGCCCATCGCCAGGTGATGGGCGGGGTAGAAGCTCACGGTGGCCAGGTCACCGAAGGTGCCGGTCAGCCGGCCGTCGTAGGAGGACCCCACCGCGTCGCAGTTGTCCTCGAGCAGGAACAGGTCGTGTGCGGCGGCCAGTTCGGCGATCTCGGTGACCTCGTAGGGGTTGCCGAGCGCGTGCGCGATCATGATGGCTCTGGTTCTGGGCCCGATCGCGGCGGCCACCCGCTCAACCGTGGTGTTGTAGGTGCGCAGTTCGATGTCCACGAACACCGGGATCAGGCCGGTCTGCAGGATCGGGTTCACCGTGGTGGGGAACCCGGCGGCGACCGTGATGACTTCGTCGCCCGGCCGCAGTCGGGCCTCGCCGAGGTCGGGGGAGGTCAGCGCGGACAGTGCTACCAGGTTCGCCGACGACCCCGAGTTGGTCAGATGTGCCTTGCGCCGGTTGAGTCTGCGGGCGAACGCCGACTCGAACATGCGGGAGTTGGTGCCGGCCGCGATGCGCAGGTCCAGGGCGGCCTCGACCAGGGCGATGCGGTCCGCTTCGTCCAGCAGGGCACCGGACGGCCAGATCTCCGTCACGCCGGGGGTGAAGGGGGGCGTGTGGGCCTCGATGCTCTGGTGGAAGGTGCGGACCGCGTCGAGCACGGTGTCCTTGGGCGTGCTCACGCGGCTGCTCCTTCCTCGTGGGAGCGCCGCTCGGCGGCGAGCAGGTCCGTGAGCGAGTCGTGCAGTTTCCGGGCCGGCCGCCAGCCGAGCAGGTCACGGGCACGGGAGATGTCCAGTTGCTGCCAGGGCATCGGTTCCAGGACCGGCCGGTCGGCCGCCTCCACGATCCGGGCGCCGACACCGGACAGCTCGATGAGCCGGTTGACGAGGTCGCGCACGGGCAGTGCCGCGCCGCCGCCGATGTTGATCACCTGGCCGCTGACGTCCGCGGCGGGTGCCGTCGCCGCCGTAAGCACGGCGTCGATGACATCGCGTACGTCGACGTAGTCGCGCCAGACGGTGAGCGGGGACAGCCGCAGGTGTGCCGCGCCGGCCGCGAGCTGCCGGGCCACCATGCCGGGCAGACTGTTGCCGCCGGCGCCGGGGCCTGTCACGTTGGCCACCCGCAGCACCACGCCCTCCACACGACGTTCGCGTGCGGCCCGCCTGACCGCTTCGGTGCCGTACCGCTTGGACTGGCCGTACAGGGAGGTGGGGGAGCGGGGATCGTCCTCCTTCGTGCTCACGCCGAACGCGGCCGGTGCGTACTCGTAGCTGCTGCCCAGCTGGACGATCCGTGCCCCCGGGCCGCCGGCCGCGTCGATCAGCTGGTCGACGGCCGTCATGTGCAGGGCCCGCATGGACGCCTCGGTGGTCCGCCACACGACGGCCGCCGCGTTGACGACGACGTCGGCGCCCGTCAGTGCCCGGCGGAGCTGGGCGGTGTCAGCGGCGGTCAGCTCCAGGGCCGTCGACTGCACCGACTCCGGCCACCACGGCGCGCGTGCGCCGGACCTGGACACGCTCAGTACGCTGCAGCCCGCCGCGGCGAACCGCTCGCACACGCGGCTGCCGAGGGCTCCGCTGCCGCCGAGGACGACTACGCGCCTGTTCACCGCGTCACGTCCTGCTTCAGCGGCTTCCACCAGTGCGGGTGGTCCCGGTACCAGGCGTAGGTGTCGGCGAGCCCCTGGCCGAAGGGGACCTGCGGCCGGTAGCCGAGCTCCTCGCGGATCTTCGTCTCGTCGACGGCGTAGCGCAGGTCGTGGCCCGGCCGGTCCGCGACGCGCCGGACCATCGACTCGTCCGCACCGGTCAGGTCGAGCAGCATGCGGGTGATCTCGTTGTTGGTGAAGGCGTTGTGGCCGCCGACGTTGTAGATCTCTCCGGCCGAGCCCTTGGTCAGCACCAGCTGGACGGCCCGGCAGTGGTCGTCGACGTGCAGCCACTCGCGGACGTTGCGGCCGTCGCCGTACAACGGCACCGGCACGCCTTCCATCAGGTTGGTGACGAACAGCGGGATCAGCTTCTCGACGTCCTGGTGGGGCCCGTAGTTGTTGGAGCAGCGGGTGACCGATGCATCGAGGCCGTGGGTGCGCACGTAGGACCGCACGAGCAGGTCGGAGGCTGCTTTGGAGGCGGCGTAGGGGGAGTTGGGCAGCAGTGGCGCGCTCTCCGCACTCGTGCCGTGCTCGACGGAGCCGTACACCTCGTCGGTCGACACATGCACGATCCGTTCGACGCCCGTCTGACGGCAGGCCTGGAGCACGGTGTGTGTGCCGACGACGTTGGAGCGGACGAAGTCACTTGCGTCGTCGATGGAGCGGTCCACGTGGGACTCGGCGGCGAAGTGGACCACCGCGTCGTGGCCGGGCAGCAGGTCGAGCAGCAGCGCAAGGTCGCAGACGTCTCCCTGGACGAACTCGAGCCGCCGGTGGCCGGCCGGCAGGTTGGCCCGGTTGCTTCCGTGGCCGAGCTTGTCGAGGACGGTGACCCGGCAGTCGTCCCAGCCCGGGTAACCACCGGCGAGCATGGTGCGTACGTAGTGCGAGCCGATGAATCCTGCGGCTCCGGTGACCAGTAGCTTCACTTGCGCCGCCTCCCAGCGGTCGCCGCCGATGGCGCGATGTCGGGTATGAGTCTCATGAGAACCGCGGTCGATCCTCTCGCGTTTCTTGGCACTGCACGGAACCCGTGCCGAATGGCCTGCCGCCGGCGCCGGGTGGCTGCCCGGCGCCGGCGGTGTCATATGAGGGTCAGGGGCGCGGGAAGGGGGAAGACGAGTTTTCCGCCGGTGGCGAGGAAATCCTGTTCGCGTTCGACGTATCCGTCCCGGTACACCCAGGGAAGGACGAGGAGCTGGTCGGGCTTTTGGGCGAGAGCCTCTTCTTCGGAGACGATGGGAATGTGCGTGCCGGGCGTGAATCGTCCGGCCTTTTCCGGGCTGACCTCGCCGATGCACGGGATGTCGTTCGCGTCGAGGTCGCAGTACTGCAGGATCACGTTCCCCTTGGTCGACGCGCCGTATCCCAGGGTCAGCTTGCCCGCGGCCCTGGAGCCGGCGAGAAATCCCCGAAGTTCCGCGCGGTGGTCGCCCACGCGCGCGGCGAAGGCCTCGTAGGGGGCCGCGGTGTCCAGGCCCAGAGCGTCCTCCTGGCGGCGCAGCCGCTCGATCGCCGCCTCGTCGATCTTGTGGCGGGTGGGCGTCTTGGCCAGGGTCAGGCACAGGCTGCCGCCGTAGACGTCGGTCACGTCGGCACGGATGACGGTCAGGCCCGCCCGCTCGGCCATCCACTCGATGGGACGCAGCGCGTAGTACTCGAGGTGCTCGTGGCAGATCACGTCGTAGGCCGTGGCGGCCAGCATCGAGGGCAGGTAGCTCATCTCGAGCATCCACACGCCGTCGTCGGCCAGGACGGAGTGGACGTCCCGCATGAACTGCAGCGGGTCGGGCAGGTCGTAGAACATGGCGATCGAGGTGATGATCTTCGCCTTGCGGTCGCCGTACCGGGCGCCGAACACCTCCTTGGAGAAGAAGTCGGCGATCAGGTCGACGTGCTGCGGGTAGTGCGCGCGCCACTTCTCCCCGGTCGGATCGATGCCCACCAGGGTGGGGCCGCCGGCCGGGTAGTGGCGCAGGAGCGTGGAATCGTTGCTTCCGATGTCCAGGACCAGATCGCTGTCCTCGAGGTCGACCAGCCCCGCCACGGCCTCCACCTTGCTCTTGAGGTGGTTGACCATGAACGGCCGGATACCGGAGCGGTAGCCGTAGCTGTCGCCGTACATCAGGGACGGTTCGGCCGTGTGGCGCAGCTGGACCAGGCCGCAGCCGGCGGGCGAGCACCGGATGAGTTCCAGCGGCTCCACCGGCACCGATTCTTCCCTCGTGCGGGGGAAGATTCCGGTCAGTGCCTGTGAACCGAGGTCGAGCACGGGGAGCAGGGAACGGTTACCGCAAGCGCGGCACTCAGCGATCGCCATCTAGATCTCCAACCGACAGGAAGAAACACTCTTTTGGTGTGTGTGAAATCGCCTGCAACGTCGACGGAGCGGACCGCGCGAATTCGGCGGCCGGCAAGACGCATACATGACGCGAGTCGATGAATCCGGCGGCACCGAGAACCGAGGCACCGGCCTTTCAGAACACCGCAAAAGCATGTCAGACGAAGGGCGGCCGTCCCAAGTGTTCAACCGCGGAAATGCCGTCGTTGAACGGCAGAAGGGCCCGTCGCGAGATCCCGGGATCTCGCGACGGGCCCATTTATCGCTGTGCGGTCAGCGGGTGAACATCACGGGGGCGTCAGCCCCAGGTCTGGCCGGCCGGCTCCTTGATGGTGCGGTTGATGCGGTTGAAGAAGTTGGTCATGGCGATCTCCAGGTTGATCGCGCCGATCTGCTCCTCCGTGAAGTGGGCGTTGGCCTCTTCCCAGATCTCGTCGGTCACGCCCTCCGCACCGTCCTGCAGCCGGGTGGCGGCCTCGGCCAGCGCCAGCGCGGCGCGCTCCGCGTCGGTGTAGAAGGGCGCCTCGCGCCAGGCGGAGACGTTGTGCAGCCGCTCATCGGTGTCACCGGCCTTCTTGCCCCCGGCGACACTGGCGTAGATGCACGCCGAGCAGCTGTTGATCTGGCTGACGCGCAGGTGGACCAGCGAGAGCAGCTTCGGGTCGACGCCACCGGCGGCGATCGCCTTGTGCAGGTGCTGGATCGCGGTCCACACGTCGGGGTTGCTGGCGCCCTTGTTCTTGAGTCGGTTCTCCATGACGATGCTCTCCTTCATCAAAATCAGGTGGCCGGGAGATGTGCCCGTTACCCCTATGACGGAGCGGCGCTCAGGAAGGTAACAACCCGGCCGGGGCCCTTGCGGTCCGCTGCGGCTGGAGGGATTCGAGCAGATCGCGCAGCGACGCGTCGAGCGTGCGTGTTGGACACCACGCCAGCAGGCGCCGCGCCGTGGTGATGTCGGTCTGCTGCCACTCGGCGACCGCGCGGGTGCCGTCCGGCGGCCCGTCCTCCATCAGCCGTGTGCCCGGCCCGCCCAGTTCGATCAGCCGGTCGACGAGCGAGCGGACCGCGACGGCCTGCCCCCGGCCGATGTTGATGACGCGGCCTCCGACGGCGTCGCCCGGCGCCAAGGCCGCCGCCAGGACCGCGGCCGCCACATCACGCACGTCGACGAAGTCGCGCCGTGCCGTCAGCGCAGAAAGCCTCAGCACCGCAGGCCGGCCGCCCTGTGCGGCCTGGCGGGCGAGCTCGCCGGCCACCTTGCCCAGCAGGCTCTGCGGCGGGGCACCGGGACCGCATGCGTTGGCCACCCGCAGGGTCACGGCGTCGAGCCCGTCGCGGGCGGCGGCCAGCACCCACCGGGTGCCCCGCAGTTTGGTGCGGCCGTAGACGCCGGCCGGCGCCGGCTCCAGCGACTCGGTGAGCAGGACCCCGGCCCGGGTCGGCCCGTACTCGTGGACGGAGCCGAGGTGGACCAGCCGCACCGGCGCGGTCTGCCGGGCCAGCGCGGTGACCAGGCGGTGCACGAACGCCTCGTTGAGTTCCCGCATGCGTGAGGGGTCCGCCTGCCACACACTGCCGGCGGCGTTCACCACCACGTCGGGCCGGTGCGCCGCCAGGAAGGCGGCCAGCTCGGCCGTCGTGGCCCGGGCCAGGTCCAGCGGGACCACCCGCCCGTGGGGTGTGCGCGACGGGGACCGGGAGACTGCCAGCACCCCGTGCCCCGCGGCGGCGCAGGCCTGGGCGACGTGGCGGCCCACGAAGCCCGTGGCGCCGAGCACGACGACGCGGCGGCCGCTCATCGCCGTGCCGTCCAGACGTCGCCGCCGGCGGGGCCGCCGCTCACGCGGCGACCTCGATCCTGGTGTGGTCCCCGACGACCAGCCGGTGGTGCGGCGCGGGCCCCTCGGCCTCACCGACGCAGGCCATCCGGCCGATGAGCGAGCCGTGCAGCCCCTGGACGCCGGTGACCTGCGCGCCCTCGAGCACGATGGAGGAGCCGATGGAGGTGTGCCGCAGTACGCAGTCCACACCGATGGACGTGTTCGGGCCGATGCGGCTGTGCTCGACCGTGGTGCCGGCACCCACGATGACCGGCCCGACGATACGCGAGGCGAGAACGCGGGCACCCTTGTCCACGACGACCGGACCGATCAGCTCGCTGGCGGCGTCGACCTCGCCCTGGACGGACGACACCACCCCTTCCAGCAGCTTGCTGTTGCACTCCAGGACGTCGTCGACCCTGCCGGTGTCCTTCCAGTAGCCGCTGTACTCGCTGGCGGTCACCTGCGCGCCCTGGGTGACCAGCCACTGGACGGCGTCGGTGATCTCCAGTTCGCCGCGGGCGCTCGGGCTGATCGCACCGACCGCCTCGTGGATCGCCGGCGTGAAGAAGTAGACGCCGATCAGGGCGAGATCGCTGCGCGGTTCCGCCGGCTTCTCCACCAGCCGTTCGATACGGCCGTCCCGGTCGAGCTCGGCGACGCCGAAGGAACGGGGATCGGCGACCTTGTGCACGACGACCTGGGCTGCGGGACGCTCCTGGGTGAACTCCCGCGCGATGTCCGTGACCCCGTCCGGAAGCATGTTGTCCCCGAGATACATCACGAAGTCGTCGTCGCCGAGGAACTCCCGGGCCAGCACCACACAGTGCGCCAGGCCCCGCGGCTCGTCCTGGTGGATGTAGGTGACCTTCAGCCCCAGCCGGGAGCCGTCACCGATCGCCGCGACGATCTGCGCGGAACGATCGCCGACGATCACACCGACCTCCGACACCCCCAGTTCCCGTACCTTGTCCAGGACATGCTCGAGCACCGGCCGGTTCGCGATCGGTATCAGCTGCTTGGGCATGGAGTGACTGAAGGGACGCAGCCGTGTTCCTGCCCCGCCCGACAACACCAGTGCCTTCATGACACGTTCTCCTTCCGCGGATACGTTCCAGGGCTATTCGTGACGATCAGGTGGCGCCGGTCCGAGACGGCCGGTGCTGCGTCGCGGGCGAGCAGGCACTCCTCGAGGAACGCCAGGACCCGCAGGTGGTAGGTGCGGGCCGCCCAGCCGAGGCTGATGTTGTGCCCGGCGTCGGGGAGGTGGTCGACCTCGGCCCTCGGTGCCCTCAGCGGGCGCAGCAGTTCGGCGACGGACGCGTCGTCGTTCAGCCACCACCGCTCCTGCTCGGCAAAGGTGAACCGGACCGGAACCCGGATGCGGGCGGCCAGCCGCGGATACGTTGCGGGCCAGTCGGGCGCCTCCGCCGCCTCCGCCGCGGGAACCGGCGCGATCAGGTCACGGCCGAAGCGGAAGGCGTCCGGTGGATACAGCCGCAGCGCTCCCCAGTGCCGCCGCCAGTCACCGTGCCCGGCGGGCCCGGGCAGGTCATCGGCGGCCACCGCCGGCCGGGTGCCGACCCCGGAGACGTCCACACCGATGAGCCGGGACGGCGGAGCGTGTCCCGCCAGGGCCAGGGCCAGTTTCCCGCCGTTCGAATGGCCGACGACGAAGAAGCCCGCACCGGTGTCGTGCGCGCGGCCGAAGGAGCCCAGCGCGCTCTGCAGCACCCGCGCCTGTCCGGGCAGTGCCAGGCCGCCCGGAAAGCGGTCGCGGGAGAGCCCGTAGCCGGGGCGGTCGACGGCGAGGACGGTGTAGCCCAGCTGCGCCCCGAGGGCCAGCAGGGACTGCCCTGCACGCGCCCGGCTGTCGAAGTAGCCCGCCCGCATCCCGCTGCCGTGAACGGCCACGACCACGGCGGTGGGGGCGGTGGCCGGCCGGGCGAGCAGCGCGGACAACTGGACGTCGCCGGCGTCCAGGACGACGGGCGTGGCCGGCGATGCCTGGGGTGCGGCCGTCACTGCGGTGCGTTCCCGTGCTTGCGCGAGGGCAGCTCGGCGTGCTTGGTGCGGAGCATGGCCAGCGACCGGATCAGGACCGTGCGGGTCTCACGGGGGTCGATGACGTCGTCCACCAGCCCGCGCTCGGCCGCGTAGTACGGGTGCATCAGCTCCTCCCGGTACTCCTTGATGCGCTTGGCGCGCACCGCCTCGGGATCGTCGGCCGCGGCGATCTCGCGCCGGAACACCACGTTGGCCGCGCCCTCGGCGCCCATCACGGCGATCTCGTTGCTCGGCCAGGCCAGGGCCAGGTCCGCGCCGATGGAGCGGGAGTCCATGACGATGTAGGCCCCGCCGTAGGCCTTGCGCAGCACCAGGGAGATCCGCGGCACGGTCGCGTTGCAGTAGGCGTAGAGCAGCTTCGCGCCCCGGCGGATGATGCCGTGGTGCTCCTGGTCCACACCCGGCAGGAACCCGGGCACGTCGACCAGGGTGACCAGCGCAATGTTGAAGGCGTCACAGAACTGCACGAACCGGGCGCCCTTCTCGGACGCCTCGATGTCGAGGACACCCGCGAGGCTGGCGGGCTGGTTGGCCACGACGCCCACCACCTGGCCGTCGAGCCGCGTCAGCGCGCACACCAGGTTGGTCGCCCAGGACGGGTGCACCTCGAAGTACTCGCCGTCGTCGACGATCTCCCCGATGACGCCGCGGACGTCGTACGCCTGCCCCTGCTCGGCCGGGACCAGATCCAGCAGCCGGTCGTTGGGGCGGTCCACGGGATCGTCGGTGGCGACGACGGGCGGCAGCTCGCGGTTGTTCGCGGGGAGCAGGGAGAGCAGATAGCGCACCTCCTCCAGGCAGTGCTCCTCGTCGTCGTAGGCGAAATGGGCGACACCGGAGCTGCCGGCGTGCACATCCGCACCGCCCAGGGCGTTGTGCGTGATCTCCTCACCGGTCACGGCCCTGACCACGTCCGGTCCGGTGATGAACATCTGCGCGCTCTCGCGCACCATGAAGACGAAGTCGGTCAGGGCCGGTGAGTAGGCGGCGCCGCCGGCGCAGGGCCCCAGCATGACCGAGATCTGCGGGATGACCCCGGACGCGCGGGTGTTGCGCCGGAAGATGCCCCCGTAACCGGCCAGTGCACCGACCCCCTCCTGGATACGCGCCCCGGCGCCGTCGTTCAGCGACACCAGCGGGGCCCCCGCCGCCTCGGCCAGGTCCATGATCTTGTGGATCTTCTCGGCGTGCGCCTCGCCGAGCGCCCCGCCGAAGACCCGGAAGTCGTGGGCGTAGACGAAGACGGTCCGCCCGTCCACCGTCCCCCAGCCCGTGACGACCCCGTCTCCGTCCGGCCGCCTGCTCTCCAGCCCGAAACCCGTCGCCCGGTGCCTGCGCAACTGCTCCACCTCGTTGAACGACCCCTTGTCGAGCAGCAGGCCGATCCGCTCGTAGGCGGTGAGCTTGCCCTTGCTGTGCTGACGTTCGGTCGCCGCGGTGTCAGGACCGTCCTGGGCGGCACGCCTGCGGTTGTTCAGCTCGTCGGCCCGGTGGCGCAGGCTGTCGGTCGTGTAGGGCATCAGGTCCTCCTGGAAAGTACGGGCGAGGGACGGGAGCGTGCCGGTGACGGGCCGTCACCCGGCCGCCTGCGTGCCGGAGAGCACCGGAAGCGACCACAGGGACAGCGGGGTGGCGGCACGGCTCGCCACCGCCAGGGGAAGCCGGACGCCCGCCGGTGCGTCCTGCGTGCGCCAGGCGTCGGACGTGCCCAGCCACCCGGCCGGAACGCACCGCACCGCCGCCTCGGTGGGCCCCGGGCGCGGTGTCGCCACGGCGGCGACGTAGTCCGTGAAGCAGGGGACGCTGTGCACCGTCCAGTCCGACGGCTGCTGCGCCCCGCACAGCCCCAGGTAGTCCCGTGCCGTCCCGCGGCCGAGGCCGACGCCGAGCGCTTTGAGATGAGCCTCCTTGCGGGTCCACAGCCAGCCGAACACGGCACGGCGGTCGGCTGCGGGCACCGCGGCGAGCTCCGCGCGTTCACCCGGGTGGAGTGCCTTCTCGCAGGTGTCGACCGTCTCCTCGCGCGGCAGCTTCTCCACGTCCACCCCGATGGGCACGGACGCGAACCCCAGCAGGGCCACGCCGGAGCTGTGGGAGAGCGAGAAGTGCAGGGGCACCGGCGAGCCGGCCAGGGCGGGGCGGCCGTGGGACCGGCCGCAGCCGGGACACGGCTCGCGTGTGAACCGCACCTCCCACGGGACCTGACCGGTGTAGCGGCTCAGCAGGCGCCGCAGCCCGGCGTGCGCCGCGGCGTACAGCAGTCCGTCCGCCCGCCGGCGAAACCCCTCACTCCTGGCCCGCTCGCTCTCGTCGAGATCGGACAGGTCCAGGACGGGCCGTGCGCTGCTGCCGGGGCTGCGCACGAGCCACAGGTCGAGCTGGGCCGGTGACATCGTCAGCCCTGGCAGCGGCCACGGCCTCGACGGCGTGATCGGCCACATCGTCATGGTGGTCTCCAGCTTCCTCAGGAAATAGCGCGGCAGGGGCTCACGGCTGGAGCCTGACGGCCCGCCAGCCCTCGGCGGTGCGCTCGTAGCGCAGGCGCTCGTGCAGCCGGTCGCTGCCGTTGGCCCAGAACTCGAGGCTGGCCGGAGCGAGCCGGTAGGCCGCGAACGTCGCGGGGCACGGCAGCGCCCGCTGCGAGGCACCCAGTTCCCGTGCCGCGGACCGCAGTTCCTCCACGTCGGCCAGGCCGTCGAGCGGCCGGCTCTGCCGGGAGGCCGTGCTCATGGCGTGGGTGAACACGGGCCGGGCGTGCCACAGGGCCGAGGCCCGCGCCTGCGGCAGCCGGTGCACCGGACCGGCCAGGGTGATCTGCTGACTGGTCTCCCTCCAGTACAGGACGCCCGACGCCCAGGGGTTGTGCGCCAGATCGCGCCCTTTGCTGCTGTCGGCGTGCGTGACGAAGTCGACGCCGTCGCCCGCCACCGGGCCGAGCACCACGATCCGCGACGACGTGCGGCCCTGGGCATCGGCCGTGGCCAGAGCCAGTGCGCGCGGCTCTCGGACCTCGAGGGTGGCACTGAGGCTGAGCCACTTGGCGAGCAGGCGCATCGGATCGGCCGGCGGGTCGCGGTACTCGGGAAAGGGCACGGCCTCGCTCCCGGTGAGCGACTCGGACGGCCCGGGGGCGGCGAGCGGATCAGACATAAAGCACCCCTTCGGCGGCGACGACCGCGTGGCCCGCGACCTCGACGGAGTCGACCCGGTCGCCCTCTCCGTGGACGAGTGCCTCCATGCGCGAGGTGCGGCCGATCTCCACGCCCTGGACGATGTCGACGGGCCGGCCGTAGGGGAGGAGGCCGTGCCGGGCGAGGTGGATGGCGACGGGGCCGGCGGCGGACCCGGTGGCCGCGTCCTCCACCACCCCGTAGGCGGGGGAGAACATGCGGTTGCGCCAGGCGCTGCCCTCTCCTGCGATGCAGTTGAACGCCAGGTCGCTGAAACGGGACAGCGCTCTATGATCGGGGTCCAGCTTCGACAGGTCCCTCACGCTCTCGATGCCGACGAGGACGTGCCGGGGGCCGTTCACGTAGACCTCGACGGGGAGGGTCGACGCACCGATGCCCAAGGCCTCAAGGACCTCGCCCGCGCGGTCGAACGGCCCCCAGGTGGGCACCGGCTGGTGCATGCGGGCCCGCAGGGCTCCTCGGCCGGCTTCTTCGAGCTCGAAGGGGACGACACCCCTGGCGGTCTCCAGCGCCAGCCGGCTCGCGCCAGTGCGGCCGGCCAGGGCCACCGCGGTGCCGAGCAAGGGGTGTCCGGCGAAGGGAAGTTCGTTGACCGGAGTGAAGATCCGTACGCGGGCGTCGCCTCCCTGGCGGGGGCGCAGCACGAACGTGGTCTCCGACAGGTTCATCTCCCGGGCGATGCGCTGCATCTGGTCCGTGCTCAGGTCGTCGCTCCCGAGGAACACGGCCACCGGGTTGCCGCTCAGGGGGTGCCGGGAGAACGCGTCGACGACGACGTAGGTGTGCATGCGCTTCCTCACTGGTCACTCGGCACAGGGTTGCGTCCACCGTGGGCGTCCCGCCTCGAATGAGCACGGACTCCGGGTGGAACCACCGAGATCAGGGGGCGGGGCGGCAGCCCTGCCCGTGCGCCGGGCCCAGCTCGCGCGCCAGCTGCCGCTCCGTCTCGGACAGCGGCGCGTTCGCCGGTACGCGCTCGGGGTGGCCCGGCGCAGGACCGACCGGGGCCCCCGCTGCCGGCTGCAGTTGGCCCGGCGCGTACCGGGCGAAGGGATCGTGGGTGTGCCCGGCGGGTGCGGGCCGGGGCAGCGCGTAGTAGTACACGGCCGGGCCCGTGTGGATGGCGCCCACGCATATGAGGGACTGCCAGGCCATGCGCAGGCCTTTGCGCAGCCACGGCCGTACGCGTGCCTCGAACCGTTTCATGAGGGCCCCTTCTCACCGTGCTGGATGACGGCGCACAGGCTGCCAAGGGCTGCTCGTGTCCCGGTCGAGCGGCTCCGACGCACGTGTGCCGGCCACGCCGCCCCGGGGAGGGCGGACGTGAACCGGCACACGAGGGTCGGGCTGCGGGCCCCGTCAGCTGGTCACAGAGCCCGGAACTTCAGGAGCTGGCCCTCGTTCGACAGGGAGTTGTTGGTGATGTAGATGTCCCCGCGGCGGGTGACGTCCAGGCCGGTCGGCATGGTCAGCGGGGTGTCGCTCTTGATCGGGGTGAGGGCGCCGGTGCGCCTGTCGATCCGGTTCAGGGCGCCGGTGGGCGCGCCCGGGGTGTTGCCCGTGGCGTAGGACAGGGCGATCAGGTCCCCGTTCGGGGCCACGGCGAGGTCGATGACGGAGGACAGACCGGTGGCGAAGACCGTCGGCTCGCCGCCGGGCACATAGCGCCAGAGGCGGCCGAGACCGTTGTGCGCACCGCTGAGGTCGGAGATGTAGAAGGCGCCGTCACGGCCCCGCACGATGCCGGTGGGCACCGCCTCGGCCTTGACACTTCCCGACTCCGTGGGCAGGGCGTTGTTGGGGAGGACCACCTCGGTCTTCGTGGTGCCGTCGGGGCGGACCCGGATCACGTCGTTGGCGGCGGCGTCGGTGACCAGGAAGTCCCTGCCGTCCCTGACGAACCGCTGCGGGTTGGACGCCGGCAGGGTGTTGCCGAGCACCGCGTCGGGGTCGTGTTCCGCCTCGTGCGCGGCCAGGTCCCCGAGCACCTTGCCGTTGACGATACTGAGGGTGGCGAGCGGCCCGCTGCCCGCACCGAGGTCGGTACGGGTGCTCGGGAGGCCGATCAGACCGTAGACCGCGCGGTAGGAGCCGTTCCACAGCTGTTCGACCTGGTTCAGCCCGTAGATGCTGCCCTGGCCACCCGGCGGGACGAGCTCCTGGGAGGGCAGGCCGGTGACGACGCGGCCCTTCCACCTGCCCGCCACCTTGTAGATGGAGCCGGTCAGACCGAAGCACCGCACGGGCGGGCCGGGCTGGCTCGGGCAGGCCGCCCCGGAGCCGCTGCCGGACTCCGCGACCAGGACCGAGCCGTCGTACTGGACCGTCACGTCCCGGGGGTTGTGCAGACCCGAGGCCACCACGACGGGGGTGGACGCCACTGCGGTGCGGTGCCGGTGCGAGACAGCGGTGTCCGCCGCCGAGCTCGGTATCGAGGTCGCCGCGAGACTGACCGCGACCGCTGTCGTCAGCAGGGCCCCGGCCCACGGCTTGAATGATCTTGACATGATTCTCCTCGAAATTGACATGCCCTCATGCCCGAGAGCGATTTCGAACGGCGCCACCATAGACGTCGAAAGCAGGTCCGTCCTCCCGTCGGACAGTCCACCTTCACGCCAGTTGAACGGATACGAAGGTGGCGGTCCGGCAGAGATATGCCAGCCCCGTGCGGCTGTTCCTGGTACGGCCCTGGAATTCGACCTGCGGCCGGGCCGGTCCTTCTCCACCGGGAATTCAGTGTTTTTCGACCGGATGTCGAGCCGTTCGGCCCGTTCCTGCCTGACAGATGCCGGCTGTGCTGACACGCTGTCGGCCATGACCGACGTATCCGGCACGACCGCGTCCTGGCTCCGGCAGTGGATCGCTTCCCACGGCGGGATCGCCGGCACCGTGCACACACGACGGGGCGAGGACATGGTCCTGGCCGCGGCCGTGAATCTTCCCGCACCCGTCGCCGAGGCCGTCCGCGTCGTGCCGAAGGGCAAGGGCATGGCGGGCCTGGCCTTCGAACGCGACGCACCGGTGTCCACCTGCAACCTGCAGACCGACACCACGGGCGACGTGCGTCCCGGCGCCCGGGCGGTGGACGCCAACGCTGCCGTGGCGATACCCGTCCATGACGCGGCCGGGGACGTCAGAGGTGTCGTGGGCATCGCCTACCGGGGCGAGCGGGCCATGGACGACCGTGAACTGGCCCTGCTCACCCACCGGGCCGAGGCCGCGCCGTCCGCGTAGAGCCGGACACCGCGGGGGACGGGGCCCGCGACAGGACACGCCCGGTGCGCGACCGCGGCGGGAAACGGTCGCGCACCGGGCGCCGGACGTGCGGCCGTCGGTCAGCCGGCGGCGGCCGCAGGGAAGGCGAGCGGGGGCAGGGGCCGCACGAGGACGTCCTCCCGGCCCGCCGCGAAGCGGCGAGGGCGGGGGATCCGGGGTCCGGAGAGCTGGGTGCGGAACACCTGCTCACCGAACTGCCGGCCCGTCACCTGGACGGTGACCATGCCGGGCCGGCGGGCGGGCAGCTCGACCGCCTCGATCCAGCAGGGCTCGCTGAACTCCGCGTACCGCTGGAACGTGTTGACCGTCGCCGTGGGGAGCACGGAGGCGTCCGCCCCGAGCAGGGCACAGGCGGCCTGGCGGGAGGCCTCGAGCAGCACCATCCCGGGCATGTGGTCGCCGGCGTGGTCGAACATGACCGGGTGGCCGGGATCGGGGTTGAGCCGCCAGACGCCAGGGCGGGCGGTCGTGGCGAGCACCAGGTCGATGGGGAGCGTCCGGCCGTAGACGCCGGGGTCCTCACCGGTGGGGCGGTAGTCGATCGAGCTGCTGAGTGCGGCGCCGCGCAGCCTGCGGTAGGCGGCGGGGGAGACGCAGGTGAAGTGCCCGTCGCCCGTCGCCACGACGTGGCCGTCGCGCCGGATGGTGATGTCGACGCCCAGGACGGTGTCGCGCCGTTCCTTGGTGAAGACCGTCTCGATCTTCAGGTCGCTGGGCGTCTGTCCTATCCCGAGGTGTTCGGGATAGGTGACGGCGGAGATGTCCCGCATCACGAATTGATGGCCCAGCGGGATTTCGAACTCCGAGTGGGCGAGGAATATGCCCGTCTGGCGTACTGTCTCGACAGCCTGCAGATGGTCGTGGCTCCGGTCGTCGACCCTGTTGAAGAACGTGTGCGCCCGGGGCCACTGACCGGTGAGCGAGAAAG
>NZ_BAABCQ010000137.1:2857-20984 GCF_039539045.1 Streptomyces marokkonensis | reverse complement strand
GCAGGAAATCTCACGGCGCGAGCCGTAAGAAACCCCTCCCTTCGGGGAGGGGAGCGTCAATCGTGCTCCCTCGTTCCTGGCGACACCGTGCGCATGAGGATAGAGACACGAGTCGTCCCTGAGAAAACCCGGTGCCCCGAAGGCAGTTGCGCCGACCGCCACCATGACTCACGAAGGGCACGGGGCGGCCGGTTCCACGGCCGTGACACCATCGGCTGCGTGCTCGACATCGGCTACGCCCTCTCCACCCGATTCCCCGACCCGCCGCAGACGGACTACCGCCGCGCGGACGTCCACGCGCTGCGGCACGACCTGTTCTGCGGGGACGTGTATCTCGCCGACACCAAGGCGGACCGGGAGATCTCCACAGCCTGGGGATGGGTGCCGGTGCTCGACTTCGCCTGGGCGCTGTGCGACATCGTGGAGCGTGTCGACCAGGACCCGGCGGGCTCCCGGGCCGCCCGGCCGCAGCGGGCGGAGCTGGACTTCACCGAGTCCACCGACCGCCTGCTCTTCGAGCGCCGCTTCGGCTGGGTCGACATCGAGGCCGAGTGGCTGCCGGAGGGCGAGCCCCCGCTCTCCTTCTCCCACACCGAACTGCGCCGGGAGTGCCGCGACTTCCTGCACGACCTGATCGCCGACCTCACCGACATGCACGACGACCTGGCGGACAACCCGGCCGTCTGGACCCTCCAGGCCCGCTTCCCCCGGGTCTCCTGAACACCCCGGGCCTCCCCCGGGTGCCCATCAGGCTCCGCCTCGGGCCCGCCCTGCTCCCTGGGCCCCGCTCTCCCCGCCGCTACTCCCCCGCCAGCACCCGCACCCCCAGCTCCGCCGCCAGCACCGGTGCCAGGTCCAGCAGCTGGGCCGGACTGATCACCACCCCCGACAGCCGGTCCACACCCCGGGCCAGCTCCAGCGGGGCGGCGCCGCGCAGGTCGACGTCCGTGAGGGTCGCCGCGCTGAAGTCCGCCCCCTTCAGAGCGCAGTCCACGAACTCGACCCGCTCCAGGCGGGCGCCCCCGAAGTCCGGCTCGACCAGGACGCAGCCCTCGAAGACGACGTCCTTGAGCCGGGCCCGGCGGAGGTTGAGATAGTCGATCTTGCCGCCGCGGACCAGGACCCGTTCCAGCACGGCACCGTGCAGCTGGGTGCCGCCCAGGCGGGCGTCGACCAGCTCGACGTCGCGCAGGGTCGCCTCGGCGAGCCGCGTACCGACGCCGCGGACGCCGGTGAGTACGCAGTCGAGCAGCCGGGCCCGGGTCAGGGACGCCTCGTCCAGCGCGCACCCCGTCAGCGCGCAGTCCATGAAGCGGGCCCCCGCACCGTCCTGCCCGGCGAAGTCCGTCTCCCGGAAATCCAGCGCGTCGTAGTCCCCGTCCGGCTCCAGCTCCGCTCCGTCATGGGGCTCCAGCGGTGGCAGCCGCAGCTCCGGGCGCCGCGCCGCCCGCACCGTCGCCCTCGTACCCCTGCCGTCGCCCGCCGCTCTCCTCACCATGCCCCCCATGCTGCACCCCACCACTGACAACCGGCGCCGAGCTGCGGAACCAGTCCTCCGCCCCGGCTCCCGGAGGTGTCGTTCGCCGGCGTTCGGACGCCCACGGCCTCCGCGGCGTGAGGCAACTGACGCAACGTGATGCGATACACCCCTTTTCGTGGTCTTCTGTCCAGATGAGTGGCATCCGGACAGGTGGGCCGGCCGCGCCCGCGGAGGCCGACCCCCACCGCTGGTGGGGGCTGGTGGTCATCGCCCTGGCCCAGCTGATGGTCGTCCTCGACGCGACCATCGTGAACATCGCGCTGCCCTCCGCGCAGCGTGATTTGGGCATGTCCGACACCAACCGCCAATGGGTGATCACCGCCTACACCCTCGCCTTCGGCGGGCTGCTGCTGCTCGGCGGCCGGGTCGCGGACCTGGTGGGACGCAGACGCACCTTCGTCATCGGGCTCATCGGCTTCGCCGCCGTGTCCGCGATCGGCGGTGCCGCCACCACCCCGGCGATGCTCTTCGGCGCCCGCGCCCTCCAGGGTGTCTTCGCCGCCGTCCTCGCGCCGTCCGCGCTCTCCCTGCTGGCGACGACCTTCACCGACCCGAAGGAGCGCGGGAAGGCCTTCGGCATCTACGGCACCCTGGCCGGCAGCGGCGCCGCCGTCGGTTTCCTCGTCGGCGGCGTGCTCACGGAGTACCTGAACTGGCGCTGGTGCCTGTACGTCAACATCCCCATCGCCGTCGCCGCCGTGATCGGCGCCCTGGTCCTGCTGAACGACCGCCCCGGTCAATCCGACGCACGCCTCGACGTCCCCGGCGTGTTCCTCGGCTGCGGCGGCCTGGTCGCCCTCGTCTACGGCTTCAGCGAGGCGCAGCCACGTGGCTGGACCGACCCGCTGGTGCTGGCGCTGTTCGCCGCCGGCGTCGCACTCCTCGCGGTCTTCGTGTGGTGGCAGGCCCGCGCCGCGAGCCCCCTGCTCCCACTGCACGTCATCCGCGACCGCAACCGCGCCGGCTGCTTCCTGACGATGATGCTGGCCGTCGTCGGCATGTTCGGGATGTTCCTGTTCATGACCTACTACCTCCAGACCATCCTCGGCTACTCCCCCGTACGGACCGGCCTCGCGTTCCTGCCGATGACCGCCTCGATCGTCATCGGCTCCACCCAGATCTCGGCCCGGCTGCTGCGCCACGTGGGCCCTCGCATGCTGATGGTCCCCGGCATGCTCCTGGCCTCCGGCGGCATGGTGATCCTCACCCGGATGAGCGTGGACTCGGAGTACGCCTCCGAGATCCTGCCCGCACTGATCCTCATGGGTCTCGGCATGGGCCTGACCTTCATGCCGGTCTTCTCCACCGCCACCGCCGGGGTCGCCGCGCGGGACTCCGGCGTGACCTCGGCGACGGTCAACACCTCCCAGCAGGTGGGCGGATCGATCGGCACGGCGCTGCTCAACACCATCGCCACGAGCACCAGCGCCTCCTACATCGCCTCCCACCTCACCGACCCGTCGCAGCGGGAGTCGGTCGTCCGGGAGGGCATCGTCCACGGGTACACGGTCGCCATCTGGCTGGCCGCCGGCGTCATGCTGCTGGCGGCCCTGATCGCGGGCCTGATGGTGACGGCCGAGGCCCCGAAGTACGGCCCCCCGGCCGAACGGCCGGTGCCGGAACCGGTGACCTGACCGGAACCGGTGACCTGAGAGGAACCGGTGGCCTGAGAGGAACCGGTGGCCTGAGAGGAACCGGCAACCCGAGAGGAGGGGCCGCGATCCAGGGCGCCCGCGCCCGGGGGCTCTCGCGCCCGGGGCTCTCGCGCCCGGTCCGAAAACCGCGTGACCGCCACGCAGCCCACCGGTAGCGTCGCCCGACATGATCGAGGTTCCGGACGCGCTCGCCGTCGCGCAGGCGAAGTACAACGGAGAGGCGGGCCGCGCCTTCATCGACGCGCTGCCCGCGCTGGCGGCCGGTTTCCTGGACCGCTGGGAACTGCGCCTCGACGGGCCGTCGATGCACGGCTGGGCCGCCCTCGTACTGCCCGTCGTACGCCGCGACGGCGCACCGGCCGCGCTGAAACTCCAGATCCTCGACGCGGAGACCGAGGGCGAGCCCGTCGCCCTGCGGCTGTGGGACGGCGACGGGGCGGTGCGACTGCTCGACCACGACGCGGCCACCGGCACCATGCTCCTGGAGCGCCTGGACTCGGCCCGTGCGCTCAGCCACGTCGAGGACTCCCGCGAGGCCGTCCTCGTCATCGCCCGGCTGCTCGCCCACCTCACCAGGGTTCCGGCGCCGCCCGGCGTGCGGCGCCTCGGCGACGCCGCGCGGGACATGGTGGAGCGGACTCCGAGGGCGCTGGAGCGCATCCCGGACCCGGCCGACCGGCGCCTGGTCGCCGACTGCGCCGCCGCCGTGCGCGAGGTCGCGGACGAGCCCGGCGACCGGCTGCTGCACTGGGACCTGCACTACGACAACGTCCTCGCCGCGGACCGCGCCCCCTGGCTCGCCATCGACCCCAAGCCGCTGGCCGGCGACCCCGGTTTCGACCTGCTGCCGGCCCTCGACAACCGCTACGACCCGGACGAGACCCGGTGGCGCTTCGACGCCATGACCGACGTCCTCGGGCTGGAGCGGGAGCGGGCCCGCGCGTGGACCCTCGGCCGCGTCCTGCAGAACTGCCTGTGGAACGTGGAGGACGGCGACCCGCTGGAGACCGAGCAGCTGGAGATCGGGCGGCTGCTGCGCACGACGGCGTGAGCGCCGGCCGTCCGGCGGCCGCCCGCCGAGACGGCGGACGACCCCCGGGCCGCACGCCACGCAGGGGCGGACCGCGAAAACGTACGCCACGCGGAGCCGACCCGCGCAACCGCACGCCGCGCAGGGCGGTTCGCACCCCCGCCGGTCCTCAGTCCTGAGCGGTGGACCGCACGTTCTTGGCCGGGCCGCGGGCCAGCGCGCCGGGCAGCTCGGTCCTGCGGCGTATCCGCAGCTTGCGGTACGTACTGGTCAAGTGGGTCTCCACGGTGCGCCGGGCCAGGTGCAGCAGGTCGGCTATCTCCGTGTTCGTCCGGCCGGCGGCGGCCAGTTCGGCGATACGGCGCTCGCTGCCGGTCAGTGCTCCGGAGCCGGTACGGGCCGTCACCGGGCCCCGGGCGCCGCTCTCCCGCAGGGCCTGCCCGGCCAGGGTGAGCAGCCGCACGGCACCCTTGCCCTCGGCCCGCTCCGCCGCCTCGCGCAGGCAGTCGCGGGCGCGGCCGCGTTCACCGGCGGCGGTGAGTTGACGTCCCTGGGCGATGAGCGCCGGGACCAGCTCCATGTCGATGTCGGCGGGCGCGTCCCGCAGGGTGCGTACGGCCTCCTCGGCCAGCTCCAGGCCGCGCCGCCCACCGGTCGCGGTGCCCAGCACGCGCAGGGCGCGGCCCACTGTGCGCGGGGTGTTCCACACCCGGGCCAGCCGCAGTTCCTCCGTCGCCAGGGCGAGTGCCTCCTGGCCGCCGCCCAGCGCCAGCCGGCACTCCGCGACCGCGGTCCGCCACGGGGTGACGACCGGACTGACCACCTCGCGGGCCGACTGGCGCCGTCCGCTCTCCAGGAAGTCGTGGATCGCCCCGGCCGGGTCGCCGGCGGCGGCCCGCTGCACGCCCCGCGCGTACAGGAATCGGTTCAGCTCCCAGGATTCCGGCGCCCGGCGCAGGTCGAAGGCGCCCGCGAGCCGCCCGGCATCCTCGGTGCGGCCGGTGTGGACCAGGGCCATCAGGGCGTGGGCGTCCCGGTTGGTGGGCCCGGTGCCGGACGGCGCCGACATCCCGCCCACCGCCGCGTCGCGGCCGGAGCCGGGGCCGGGGCCGAGGCCGGGGCCGAGGCCGGCGGCGAGCAACCTGGCGTGGTCGCCGCGGGCCGCGGCGATGTCGGCGCGGGTGTTGAGGAGCGCGTGCTGCATCGGGTGGAGCAGGGCGGGATGCTGTCCGGCCAGGCCTCGCTCCACGAGCCGGTCCGCCTCGTCGAGTTCGTCGGCCCACTGGGCGACCGCGGCGGCCGTGCCCAGCAGGAAGGGCTCGGCGAGCGGGTCGGCGGGCTGCGCCAGCAGGGCTCGTACGCGGCTCATCGCCTCCTCGGCCGAGATCAGCGCGGCCGTCGCCGCGTACCGCACGAGCAGCGCCTGCCCCGCGGTGCCCACCCGCTCCGGGGAGTGCTCGCCGGTCTCGCACAGCCACCGGTACACCTCCTGCCGGGTCGCCAGGTCCACGTCGGACAGCAGCGCGCCGGCGGTCTGCACGGTGCGGGTCAGGCCCGGGTGGCCGGACAGCCGGCCCTCCGTGCGGCGCAGCACCTCCATGGCCGTACGGATCTCACCGCGTCCGGCCAGGGCGGTGCCGAGGGCCACGGCCGTACGCACCCGGTTGCGGGGATCGGCCGGCAGGTGCTGGGCCTCGGCGAGGCGCGCTATGGCCGCCGGGGTGTCGGCCGACGCGTACTCCAGGGAGCCCAGTTCGGTCAGCAGCCGCTGGCGGAGGCCGTCCGGCAGCGCCTCGTCCAGGGCCCGGCGCAGATAGCCGACGGCGTCGTCGGGGCGGGCGTCGTGCACGGCGACCGTGACCGCGTCGCGCAGGACGCGCAACGCCCATGGCAGGCCGACGACCGGCGTCCGCAGCAGATGCCGGGCGATCGCCTCGACCCGGTCGCCCCGGCGCAGCATCGCCTCGGCCGCCGCCCGGTGCGCGGCCTCCCGGCGGGGCCGGGGCCAGCCGGTGAGCACGGCGTCCCGCAGCAGCGGATGCGCGTAGCGGGGGTGGCCTTCGGCGTCGGGACGCAGCAAGCCGAGCCGGGTCATGGCGGTGAGCCACCCGGCGACCCGCGCGGGGTCGGCGCCTGCCGCCTCGGCGAGCAGGTCGACCGGATCCCCGGCCCCCGCCTCGGCCGCACGGCCCCGGGGGGCGAGCCGGGCGTACGGGCCGCCCTCCCGGGGAGCGCGCGGTGTATACGGGTCGTGCCACGCGTGTCCCGCGTCCTCGCCGCGCTGCGTGGGCGGGGAGAGCCGCGAGCCCTGCGAGCCCTGCGCGTTCTGCACGGACTGCGCGTACTGCACGTGCTGCGCGGACTGCACGGACTGCACGGACTGCGCGTACTGCGCGTACTGCGCGTACTGCGCGGACTCAGGGGCCGCTGCGGCGAAGGGCGGGTCCGCGCCGGGAGGTACGAGGGCATACCGGACCGCCCCACGTCCGCCCGGCCGGTGCGCGGGGTCGTCCGTCGGGTCGCCCGTCGAGGCGTCCGCCAGGACGTCCACAGGGATGTCCGCAGGGACCTCGTCCGTGCCCGTCGGCCACGCCTGTTCCAGTGCCGCGAGGCACCGGGCCGCGTCGGCCGTCGCGGGCCCGGCGCTGTTCAGCCACCAGGAGACGGCCGCCGGGTAGGCCCCGGGATACAGCGCGGCGCAGGTGTCGGGCAGGGGCGGCGCGCCGTCGGACGAGGGACCGCCCGGCCGCGGGATGCCGCGCAGGTCGTCGAGCAGGGCGTGCAGCAGCAACGGGCTGCCGGCGCCAGCCCGTACGCACTGGGCCGTCCAGTGCGGTCCGGCCGCGGGAAAGGCCTCCCGGACCAGCCCGGCCGCCGCCGCGTCGCTGAGCGGGGCGAGGGTGTGCGTGCGCACGAGGGAGGGGGACAGTGCCTGGGTGAGCCCGGCGGGCCGCGGTTCGATGTCGTACTGGCTGCGCTCGGTGGCCACCAGCAGTACCGGTAATCGGTCGACGCGCCGGACCGCCTCGACCAGCCAGCGCCGCGAGGCGGCGTCGGCCAGGTGGACGTCGTCCACGGCCACCAGCAGCGGCCCCTCGGCGGCGTACGAGCACAGCAGCCGCCACAGCCGGGCCGCGCTGCCGCGGTCGTCGCCGACGGGCACCAGGTCCGTGAACTCCGGCACCGGACCGAGAAGCTGACAGACCGTGGCGAAGGGCACGTCGGTGTCCTCGGGCGAGCAGCGCACGCTCAGCACCCGCAGACCACGGTCCGCGGCGTGCCGGACGGCGGCCTCCAGGACGGCGGTGCGGCCGGTGCCGGTGGCGCCGCGCAGCAGGACGAGGCCGCCGGTGCCGGTCCGGGCGCGCTCGGTCTCGGCCGCGAGCAGCGCGTGGGCGTCGTCGCGTTCACGGAGCGGTCCGGTCATCGGTGCCTCCTGTGGTGGATGATGCTCCCCCGCTCTGTGAGACGTACGAATGCGGTCACCGGTGGTGTGAAGTGGCCCACCCGTGGCAACGATGTCCGGTGGGCCGGGCGGCGGCTGTGACCGTGTCCGCACCGACGGTTGTGATCCTGGTTGTGGTTGTGGCGAGGCTCACGGTGCCGCGCAGTCGGCACCACATGTCTGCGCGTCTTTCCGCAAGACCCCTCTGACCTGCTAAAACGCTCGTTCGAGAGGTCGCTCGTGGCAGTCTCCGCGCTGGTCTCGTGGTGTGCCTCGTGGTGCTCCACGATTGCGCGGTCCCAGCCGTCACAGAAGTGTGGAACACGCTCATCCGCTACTGGCCTGCGCCGGACGGCGGGCTCGTGAACAGGGGGGAAACGGTTGTTCAACTCACCCCGGACCACCACCACATCCACCATCGGCACCAGCACCGGCGCGACCGTCGGGGTCACCGACCGGCGCGTCCCGGTGGCGGTGTCCGCTCCGGACCCGATCAGCCGCGAGGGCGCGGTCAGCCAGTTGCGCCGGCACCCGGAGATCGACCTGCGCGAGGATTCCGGCCCCGGCACCGTGGCCCTGCTGGTCGAGGACGCCCTCGACGAGGCGGCGCTCACCCGGCTGCGCCGGATCGTGCGCAGCGAGGGCGCGCGCGCCGTACTCGTCGTCGGCGCGATCCGTGAGAACGAACTGCTGGACGTCGTCGAGTGCGGCGTCGGCGCCATCGTCTGGCGGCACGAGGCCACCGCCCACCGGCTGGTGCAGGCGGTGCTGGCCGCCTCCCGGGGCGACGGCGACCTGCCCGCCGACCTGCTCGGCCGACTCATCTCCCAGGTGGGCACGTTGCATCGAGGCGCGGCGGGCCGCCCCGGCGCCCCCTCGCTGGGACTCGCACCCCGCGAGGTGGACGTCCTGCGTCTGGTCGCCGAGGGCCTCGACACCGGAGAGATCGCGGGCAAGCTGTCCTACTCCGAACGGACCGTCAAGAACGTCATGCACGGACTCACCACTCGGCTTCACCTGCGCAATCGCGCGCACGCCGTGGCCTATGCCCTACGGGAAGGCTACATCTGACCGAAAGGGCATTCGAGACCGGCCCCACGGGGCCGCGAGGGCAGGGCGGCCTGCCCCTCCGCCGTCCCCGGCGCGCCTGCGGGCAGGTCGGCACCCGGGGCACGATCGGTGACAACCGGTGACAGGTCGCGGCAGCGGGCGGGCCGACGGAACAGCAGTACGGGCAGGGCGGGAGCGCAAGAGTGATCCACGAGGTGGACGAGGTCCTCAAGAGCCTCCTCCGCGGCGGGGCGTTGACGGGCTCGGGCATCGACGTGGCCTTCGAGGCACCCACCCGCGACTGGGCGGCCCGGCGCAACGCCCCCGTGGTCAACGCCTACCTGTACGACATCCGTGAGGACGTGAACCGGCGCCAGCGCGGCCAGATCGCGGTGCGGGACGAGCGGGACATCGTGGTGCGGCGCCGTCAGCCGCCGCGCTGGTTCCGGCTGTCGTACCTGTTGACCGCGTGGACGAAGACCCCGCAGGACGAACACCGGCTGCTGTCGGCCGTACTGGCGACCCTGCTGCCCCGCGAGCTGCTGCCGTCCGACGAACTCCCCGGCTCCCTCGGAGCGCTGGGTCTGTCGATGCCGCTGACCGTGGCCGGCATCCAGACGGAGTCCCGCTCCCTCGCCGAGATCTGGTCCGCCCTGGGCGGTGAGCTGAAGCCGTCCCTGGACCTGGTGGTGACCGCGCCCTTCCCGGCCTTCCCGGAGTACGACGCCGGGCCCCCGGTCACCGAGGGCGCGACGGTCCGGCTGCGCGGTATGGACGGCGACCCGCCGGAGTCCGAAGGGCGCTCCCACCGCCCCCACCAGGTGGCCGCGGCCCGCACGGCCCGCGAGGAAGCGGCGGCCCGTACCGCCCGCAAGGACGCGACAGACCGCGCCACCCGCGAGAACCCGGCGGCCCGTACCGCCCACAAGGACCCGGCAGACCGCCGTACGGGCGGTACGGACCGCACGGGCGGTACGGACCGCGCAGACCGTACGGACCAGCCGTGAACGCCCCCTCCGTACGGGCGATGTCGACCGCCGCCTCCGGTGGCCCCGCGTTCGGCCCGTACGACGGTGATCCCGCCCACACGCTGCTCACCCGCCTCACCGCCCTGCGGGAGCGGGTGGCCGCGCTGGTCGAGCACCGCTCGGCCGACGACCCCACGGCCGACGACCCGCTGCGCGGCCTGTACCTGTCCAACGACGCCGTACAGCACCTGCTGCGCGCCTGGCCGCCCGGCGACCGTCCCGAGGCCACCACCGCCGACAGCGCCGTCACCGCTCCCCACGCCACCACCGCTGCCGATGCCGATACCGATGCCGCCGGTGCCCTCGGCGCTCTCGACGCCGCCCCGCCGCACGGGTCCGCCGGCGGGCGGGCCGGCCGGGGCGACCGGCTGGCTTGGCTGGCCGGGCGCACGCGGCTGACCGAGCTGGACACCGCGCTCCTGCTCATCGCCCTCGCCCCCGACATCGACCGCACCTTCGAGCCGCTCTACGGCTACCTCAACGACGACGTGAGCCGCCGTCGCGCCACCGTGGGTCTCGCCCTCGACCTGTGCGGGGTGCCCCCGCACCAGGCGGCGGCCCGGGCCCGGTTCCACGCCTCCGCGCCGCTGCGCACCCTCGGCCTGCTGGAGGTCGAGGAGCCGGAGCGCCCCTTCCTCACCCGCTCCTTGCGGGCCCCCGACCGGCTGATCGGCCACCTGCTCGGTGACGACACCCCGGACGCCGCCCTCCTCGACCTGCTGCACCCGATGCCGGTCCCGCTGCCCGCACCCGGCGCCGACGACTTCGTACGCCGCCTCGCCGCCCGTCTGCACGACGGCCCGCTCACCGCCTACCTGCGCGAACCGCGCGAGGGCGACGGACTGGCCGCACTCGCCTCCGTCCTGGACGCCGTGGGCATCGACGCGCTGCGCTGCTCCCGGCCCGAGGACCACGTCCCCGAACTGCTGCGCGAGGCCCGCCTCACCGGTCGGGCCGTCGTGGTGTCGGGCCTGCCCGAACGGCCGGGCCCGCTGGTACGGGCGCTGACCGCGGCGACGGACGTGACCGTGCTGCTCACCGACCCGCGACCGTACGACCCGCACTGGTCCCCGGCCGACCCGCTGATCCTGGACGCTCCGGGCCGCCTGGCAGGCGGTGCGGCCGCCTGGCAGGCCGCGCTGGGACCGGAGAGCGAGACGTTCGACCTGGCAGACGCCGTCGCCCCCTACCGGCTCGGCGGCGACCGCATCCAGCGGGCCGCGCTCGCCGCCCGCTCCCTCGCCGCCTTCGACGGCACCCCGCTCACCGCCGCCCACGTCCGGCTCGCGGCCCGCCGGCAGTCGGCCTCCGGCCTGGAGAGCCACGCCCGCCGGATCCGGCCCGACGTGGACTGGGGGGACCTGGTCCTGCCCGACAAGCCCCTCGTCCAGCTGCACGAACTCGCCCTGCGCGCCCGCCACCGCGACCGCGTCCTCGGCGACTGGCGGCTCAGCGCGGGCGGCGGACGCGGCCGGGGGGTCCTCGGCCTGTTCGCGGGCGAGTCGGGCACCGGCAAGACCCTGTCGGCGGAGGTCGTCGCGGCCGACCTGGGCCTGGACCTCTACGTGGTCCAGCTGTCGTCGGTCGTGGACAAGTACGTCGGCGAGACCGAGAAGAACCTCGAGAGGATCTTCACGGAGGCCGACCGCACCGACGCCGTACTCCTCTTCGACGAGGCCGACGCCGTCTTCGGCAAGCGCTCCGAGGTCAAGGACGCGCACGACAAGTACGCCAACATGGAGAGCGCCTACCTGCTCCAGCGCCTGGAGTCCTTCGACGGCATCGCCCTGCTCACCACCAACCTGCGGGCCAACATCGACGAGGCGTTCACCCGGCGCCTGGACCTGGTGGTCGACTTCCCGTTCCCGGACGCCGGTCAGCGTCTGGCGCTGTGGCGGCACGGTCTGGTGCACGTGCCGTCCGACGACGGCATCGATCCGTCTCCGCTGGCCCGGGAGTTCGAGCTGGCCGGCGGTTCGATCCGCAGCGCGGTGGTCACCGCCGCCTACCTCGCCGCCGGGCGCGGGGACCACGTGATGGCGGACGACCTCCTGGAGGGCGCCCGCCGCGAGTACCGCAAGGCCGGCCGGCTGGTGCCGGGCGAGGCGGTCTGGTAGACGCCCGCCGTCGCTGCCCGGCCGTGACGCCCGCCGTCGCTGCCCGGCCGTGACGCCTGCCGTCGCTGCCCGGCCGGCGTCACGCAACTCGGGACCAGCCCCGGGACCCGCCGACCCGGTCCGAACCAGACCCGGAACCCGCCGACCCGGTCCGGGCCGGCCCCGTGAGACGGGGCCGGAGCGGGCGGGCCTCAGGCCTGGTTCGACGGGAGGATCTGCCACTCCGCGTCGTCGGAGTTGGCGCAGTCGTAGAGCATCAGCTTGGCGTCCATGACGCGGACGCTCGATCCGGCGACGTCCAGGCACGCGTTGTTGCCGGCGAAGTTGCGGATCCAGTAGTTCCCGCTCTTCTGCTTGTCGGCCCACCAGAGCTGGTTGTCGGCGGTCGTGCCGGTGCAGGTGAACTCGGTGACCGGCGTCCTGATGGGATTGGCTCCGTACTCGGGAAGGTCCATGCAGAGCTGGTCCTTCACGTTCCGGATCTGGAAGAGCGCCGCCCCGCCGGGTCCGCCCTTCGGGTACTTCACCTCCAGGTTCCAGAGCTGGTTGTCGGCATCGGTGGGATCGCAGACCGACTGCCACACCGGGCCGTTGATCTGTCCCTTCTCGTGTCCCGGGAGCTCGGCGCAGAACTCGGTGGTGGTGTTGCGCAGCAGGACCCTGCTGGCGGGCACCACATCGGGTTCCCCGGCCGACTCCTCGGTCTGCTTCTCACCACCGCCATCACCGTCGCCACCGCCGTCCTTCTCACCACCGCCACCCTCGTCCTTCGGTTTATCGGTGGTCTGCTGCGGCGCGGGGGGCTGGGCGAGGGCCGGCTCCTCCGTGCTGGGCAGCTTCTCCTCGCCGGCACTGGCGTTGGGGCTGGGCGCGAGCTCGATACCCGTCTGCTCCAGCTGTTCGGTGGCGCTGGTGCGGACCTGCGGCTTGTAGGCGATCCAAATCATCACGAACGCCACGGTCAACGCGAGAGCGATACCCAGAAAGGTCGCCAGCCAGCGCGGCAGAAACCCCCGCTGCACATACGTACCCTCGACCTCCGTCGGATCGACCCCGGACCGGCGCACCGCCAACGTGTACGGCCGCTCCTCCTTCGAACCGAACCAGATGATCTGCCGCGGCTTCAGCGTCGTCTCCACGAACGCCGCACGACCCGGCTCGATCTGCACGTTCCCCGGACGGATCTCGTACGACAGATGATCCCCGGTATCACTGCCCGCGACCGACGCCGTCACCTTCGTATTACCGAGGTTGTCCACCGCCAGCTTCGGACGCCCCCGGAAACGCCCCTTCACCGTCGACGGCACCAACTCCGCCCGCACCTCGGAGAACGCCGTGACCGTCAGATTCCCCTCCGGCACCGTCACCGCGTCCGGATGCTCCGTCGGAGTGATCCGCACCGCATAAGGATTCGGCCCCGCCACCGCATCCGGCGAACGAGGAGGAGCAAACGTCAGCTCCACCGTCCCCGTCGTCCCCGGATACAACCGCAACGTCTGCGGCTCCACCACCGTCCAGGGAGCGATGTCCCCCACCGGCTCGAACCGGTACTCATCAACAACATCACCGGTATTACGCACCCTCAGGCGCACACACGTACTGCTGCCGGGGTCCACAGTCGCGGACGCGGGCTCCAGCGAAGTCCACAGGCTCACACGGCGAGGCTACGCACCGGCAAGAGCCCGGCCAGGAGCCGTCGGGGCACAACCGATTGCCCCGACGTCCCCGCGCTGTGGCCCGAGTGTCCTCGTCAGTCCTTCAGCTTGGTGAGAATCTCCCACTCCTGGTCGTCGCCGTCCAGGCAGTCGAAGAGCGTGAGCTTGGCGAACTCGCCGCCGTCGCTCCAGCCCTCCACGTTGAGGCACTTGTTGTTGCTGGCGGCGTTGCGGATCCAGTACGCCCCGCTCTTCTGCTTGTCGGCCCACCAGAGCTGGTTGTCGGCGTCCGTGCCCTTGCAGGGGAACTCGGTGATCGGCGACTTGATGGGTGCGGCCCCGAACTTGGGCAGGTCCATGCAGAGCTGGTCCTTGATGTTCCGGATCTGGAAGAGCGGCACCCCGCCGGGGCCCGCCTTCGGGTACTTCACCTCCAGGTTCCAGACCTGGTTGTCGGCGACGCCCTCGCGGCAGGCGGACTGCTGGACCGGGCCGTTGATCTCCCCTCCCTCACGTCCGGGGAGTTCGGCACACATCTTCGTGACGGTGTTGCGCAGCAGGACGTTGCTGGCGGGTACCACGGAGGGTTCCTTGGCCGGCTTCTTGTCCTGCTTCTCACCACCGCCGCCGTCCCCGCCGCCTTCACCGTCGCCGTCGCCGCCACCGGCGTCGTTCTTGGGCTCCCCCGACGGCTGCTCCGGTTGGGGCTGCTCGACGGGCGCCGACTCGGCCCCACTCGGCAGCTTCTCCGCGTCGGCGCTGGGGCTGGGCGCGAGCTCGGTGCCCGTCTGCTCCAGCTGTTCGGTGGCGCTGGTGCGGACCTGCGGCTTGTAGGCGATCCAAATCATCACGAACGCCACGGTCAACGCGAGAGCGATACCCAGAAAGGTCGCCAGCCAGCGCGGCAGAAACCCCCGCTGCACATACGTACCCTCGACCTCCGTCGGATCGACCCCGGACCGGCGCACCGCCAACGTGTACGGCCGCTCCTCCTTCGAACCGAACCAGATGATCTGCCGCGGCTTCAGCGTCGTCTCCACGAACGCCGCACGACCCGGCTCGATCTGCACGTTCCCCGGACGGATCTCGTACGACAGATGATCCCCGGTATCACTGCCCGCGACCGACGCCGTCACCTTCGTATTACCGAGGTTGTCCACCGCCAGCTTCGGACGCCCCCGGAAACGCCCCTTCACCGTCGACGGCACCAACTCCGCCCGCACCTCGGAGAACGCCGTGACCGTCAGATTCCCCTCCGGCACCGTCACCGCGTCCGGATGCTCCGTCGGAGTGATCCGCACCGCATAAGGATTCGGCCCCGCCACCGCATCCGGCGAACGAGGAGGAGCAAACGTCAGCTCCACCGTCCCCGTCGTCCCCGGATACAACCGCAACGTCTGCGGCTCCACCACCGTCCAGGGAGCGATGTCCCCCACCGGCTCGAACCGGTACTCATCAACAACATCACCGGTATTACGCACCCTCAGGCGCACACACGTGCTGCTGCCGGGGTCGACGGTGGCGGACGCGGGCTCCAGGGAGGTCCATAGGGTCACACGGAGACGCTACGGACGGACCGGGACGCCGTCAAAAGGCGCCGGGGCAGACCCGGTTGCCCGAAAAGGCCGTTCGTGCGACGGTCGGAGCTATTCCGCGTCGTCCGCGTGTTCCGTCGCCGCTCGCTGGGCGACGACGGACGGCGCGGTCTGCACCCCCGCCGCGAAGGCCGCGCCGTCGGCCGCCGCCGTCCGCTCGGAGTCCTGGCCGGGGTCGGTCACGGTGACTCCGGCGCCGTTGTTGTTGCCGGTCTCCCGGTTGCCCCTGAGGTTCTTGTCGACGTGGCCCAGTTCATGGCCGATGAGATCCTTGCGGCCGGTCGCCTGCGGACCGAGGAAGACGTGGGTGCCGACCGTCATGGCCTGGGCGCCCAGCGCCACGGTGGCGCGCTGGGCCATCGGGCTGTCGTGGATGCGGGTGGGCGAGAGGTCGTTCTGGTAGAACGACTCGGCCTCGGAGCGCACCGATCCGGCCAGCGGGCGGCTCGGCGTGGCCATGGCCGCGTCCAGGAGCTGGCGCTGGCCCTCGGGGCTGCCGTCCTCGACCCCGCCGTGCCCGCACCCGGCACCGTGCACGTGCTGGTCCTGGTCGACCATGCGTGCGACCGCCCGGTTGCCGACGGAGCGCTGGAGCGCCAGGGCCGTCGCGGGGGTCATCGGCCCGCCTCGCACGCCGATGGGCGCTGTCACGGCTCGACGCGGAGCCTGACCGCCCCTCGCGGCCTTCTGATCGGCGGCTTCCTCGTGAGCGCGCACCATGCTCCCTTCGACACCGGATGTCTGACCACCAGCCTTACCGGACCGTCCCGGCCACCGGCAGGACCGGGCGGGCAACGTCGGGGGCAGCGTCGCCGGCGGACGACGTGGCGGCCCGGGACGCGTGCACCGCCCGGCGGAAGCGAGGGCGACCGGGCGCGACGGGTGGCACTCAGGAGGCCAGTTGCTTGGCTATGTACTTCTCCCAGTCCTCCTGTCGATCGGGGTCGTTGAGCGAGTCCTCCCACTCCTCTTTCGACTCCTTACGCTTCTCAGGGGTGCAGTTGAGGTCTATGAGCAGCTCACGCGCCTTGTCACGAGCTTCCTTGGGTACGTTCTTGCCCACGGGGACGGCCGGCCCGGCTGCGAGCGCATAGATTTCCTGGGCCGTGAGTTGACGCTCTCCCTGCCCGACGGATTTCGTCACCTTGAAGGCTTCCGCCGTAGCCTTCCGCTTGCTGCCCTTTTCCTCGGTTTCCTCGGTCTTCTCGGTGAACTCGGTTTCCCCCTGAGCCAACGTGGTTCGGGCCCACTTGGCAGGATGCCGCACCTCCATGGCGCGCTTGTAGCCCCCCTTACCTCCCTTATAGGCGGCAAGGCCACCCAGTGCGGCCGCCGCACCGGCGCCCACGGCGGGTGCGGCCGGAGTGGCGAGCGTCCCGGCGAGGGCTACGACGGCCAGGATGCCACCCGCGGTACGAATGACGTTTCCACCCAGGTTGACCGCACGCTTTACGATTTTCCTGTCCTGCTTTTTTATCGCGTACTGCTGGCCGCTGGCGAGATGCTCCATCAACTCCTTCCTCAGGTTGTCCGCCTCTGCCTGGGACTCGCCAAGAGATTTCAGCTGTTCCTCAGTCGGGCCGGCCTGCGGGCCCGACAGCCCGGCCGTTGTGGCGGCCAGCTCCGCATTCACGTCACCCAAGCGGTCCAGCACCTTCTGAAGCGCTCGACCCCGAACTGCTTCTACATCCTTCAGAGAATGCTTCACGAGATTACGGCGCTTATGCTTGGTGCGATGGAGAACTCGGCTCTCACGAGCGCCGATACCTACGGAGAACACTGCGGTGAGAACACCGGTTCCCTCCCCGAGACCTGTCACCCCCTCCGCGACGCCCTTGTTCTTCATCGCGGCGTTGCCCACTTTCAGCCCGTCGCTGATGGTCATGAGGGAGTTCGTCAAGAAGCCGGCGGACTTCCCCTTCTTGTCCTTGTCCGCCTGGTGGGCCTCGGCTCCCTTCGCGTCTTTGACCTTCCTCGCGGAGAGGTAGCCGCGCCCGTCGTTGACAGCCCCCAGGACAGAGACGGCGGCGTTGGACCCGGACTCGAACTGCAGCTGTGGCGGGCCACCGAACTTCACTTCGGTGTTCGAATCTTTCGCATGTGCTTGAGCTGCCACTCCTGAGGGCGCACTGCCGCGAAGGACGGCCGTGTCGCTCGGATCGAGCCTCTTTTTCGCATTGGTGAGACTGAGGGCGCTCTTGGTCTTCGTCCTGGCCTTCTCCAGGAAACCCGGCTCTGCCGCCTGCGGTGTCTGTTCCGCGGCTTTCGCCATCCTCTTCCTCACCTCGGCCGCAGCCTCTCGTGCCGCGGCCTCGGCCTTCCTCGCCCGCAGCTGCTCCCGCGCCGCGGCCGCCGCCTCTGTCCGCGCCTCGGTCTCCGCCCGTCTGTGGACACTCGCGTCGGCGTGAGCCTTCCTCACCTCCTCCTGTGCCCCCGCCTGGGCCGCCTCGTACGTCTTCTGCTCCGTCACAGCCTCACTCAGCTGTCCCTGCGCCGTTTCCTTGTCCTTCTCCAGGTTCTCCAGTGCGGCCTCCGCAGCCACCCGCGCCTTCGCCGCGGTCTCGCGCTTGCCCTCCTTGTCCTCCACCAGAACCTCGGCAGCGGCCACCGCCTCCTGCGCGTCATTCACAGGCTTGGCCCACTTCTTCACGGCAGCGGCGGCATCCGTCTGCTTTTCGTTCGCGGGGCCTACCTTCTCCTTCTCCTCCTTTGCCGCCTTCTCGAATCCACCCATCTGCTCCTTCGCCTTCGCCAACGCCGCGACCCAGGCCTGCGCCTCATTCCGCGCGGCGGCCACAGCCTGCTCCGCCTGCCCCTCCGCCTCGCCCTCGGCAGTCGCCCGCTTCTCCACCTCGGCCTCGGCGTCCTCCAACGCCTTCGCCGCGGCCTGGGACTTCCGCGTGAGCGTCTCCACCTCGGCCTCGGCATCCTTCAACGCCTTCGCCGCGGCCTCGGCCTTCCGCGTGAGCGTCTCCACCTCGGCCTCGGCATCCTTCAACGCCTTCGCCGCGG
>NZ_BAABCQ010000137.1:0-2759 GCF_039539045.1 Streptomyces marokkonensis | reverse complement strand
GGCCTCGGCCTTCCGCGTGAGCGCCTGCTCCCTGGCCTTGGCGTCCTCCAGCGCCTGCGCCGCCGCGGTCACCTGCTCCTCCGCCGCGGTCTCCTCGTCGGTCCGCGTCCGCACATCGCCCTCAGCCGTCTTCCGGCTCTTCTCCGCCTGCTCAACCGCCTCCGTCCGCGTTTCCACCTCGCCCGCGGCCACCACCCGCTTCTGCTCCGCCGTCGCGGCCGTACCCGCCCACTTCTCCGCCCTGGCCTCGGCCCCGGTCACCTGCTTCCGCGCGTCGGCCATCGCCTTGGTCTTGCCCTGTATCAGAGCCTCGGCGTCCGCCCGTTGCTGAGCCGCGCCCGCGGTCCGGCCCTTCAGCGTCTCCAGCTCCTTGGCCTCGGCCTCGGCCTTCCGCTTCCGGGCCTCGGCGTCGTCCGGCTGACGCTTCTGAGGTGCCTGCCCGGCCCCCGACGCCGGAGCGACCGGACTCACGGCGCCGGAGACGGAACCCGACCGCTCAGGGCCGGCCACCACACCCTGCGTCCCCGAAGTGCTCGCCTGGGTCTGGCCCACGGCCTCGGCATCCTGAGTAGCGGTCGCGCGCTGTATCGCCGCGGCGACGGCCCTGTTTCCCGCCGTGGACTGCAAGGCGGCCATGCGGGTCTGTGGCCTCTGAGGGCGGGACCGAGGCGGAGCGGCGGCATCCGTGCGGCGTCTCTGCGATCCCTGCAAGCGGTCCGACACGGACAACCCCTTCTCACGTCCCGTCACCGTCCTCGCTCCCGCGAGGCAGCGCCCCGGAGCGGCGGGACGGCGCACCCCGGACCGGGGCGTGATCGCAAGATGACTTCCTGGCGAACTGACTCTCAACACACGATGTTGAAACAGAAACACCAGTCGTCCACCAGGGGTCCACCGGAGAAAGGCGAGGAGTCTGCCCCAACGGGCACGGCCAGGGGCAACACCCATGCCCCCACTCCGGCACCCAGGGACGTTTCACTGACGGCAACGCGCGCGTGAGGCTGAGGGGCGTCCTGTCTCGTACCCCGAGGAGAGCAGAGCATGCCGTCCTACCTGTCGCCCGGCGTCTACGTCGAGGAGGTGGCCAGCGGCTCGCGCCCGATCGAGGGAGTGGGCACTTCGGTGGCGGCCTTCGTCGGACTCGCCCCGTCCGGCCCGCTGAACGAGCCCACGCTGGTGACCAACTGGACGCAGTACGTCGCGGCCTTCGGTGACTTCACCGGCGGGTACTACCTCGCGCACTCCGTCTACGGGTTCTTCAACAACGGCGGCAGCGCCGCGTACGTCGTCCGGGTCGGCGGCTCCGCCGAGGACGCCACCGGCGACGCCACGGGCACGGGCTCCACGCCCGCCGCCGTGACCGGCACCGCCGCCCCGGCCGCGCTGCCCGCCGCCGAACCCCGGCAGCTCGGCACCTTCGCCGTGACGGCCACCGCCCCCGGCCAGAGCGGCCCGCTGACCGTCGAGGTCGCGGACCCCGAGGGCGAGGGCCCCGCCGAGCGCTTCAAGCTGATCGTCAAGGACGGCGAGAAGCCGGTCGAGACGTTCGACGTGAGCGCCAAGAAGGGCAACCGCTCCTACGTCGTCACGCAGGTCAAGGAGCGCTCCAAGCTCATCACCGTGACGGAGGCCGCGCCGTCCGCGCAGCTGGCCCGCCCGGAGAACCAGTCCCTGACGCTGCCCGCGCCGCCGGCCGCCGCCCCCGCCGTACCGGCCCAGAAGGCCGAGAGCGCGCACCCCGGGCCGGCCCAGTACCTCGGCGACTCCGCGGACCGCACCGGCTTCGGCGGCCTGGAGGCCATCGACGAGATTTCCATGGTCGCGGTGCCCGACCTGATGGCCGCCTACCAGCGCGGCGCGATCGACCTGGAGGCCGTGAAGGCCGTCCAGCTCGGCCTCATCGCCCACTGCGAGCTGATGGGCGACCGCGTCGCCATCATCGACCCGCCGCCCAGCCAGAACGCCCGCCAGATCCGCGTCTGGCGCCAGGAGACGGCCGGCTACGACTCCAAGTACGCCGCCCTGTACTACCCCTGGATCAAGTCCTTCGACCCGGCCAGCGGGCAGTCCCGCCTGGTCCCGCCGAGCGGCCACGTCGCCGGCATCTGGGCCCGCAACGACTTCGAGCGCGGTGTGCACAAGGCCCCCGCGAACGAGGTCGTCCGCGGCGCCGTCGACCTCGAACTCCAGATCACCCGCGGTGAGCAGGACCTGCTCAACCCGATCGGCGTGAACTGCATCCGTTCCTTCCCCGGCCGCGGCATCCGCGTCTGGGGAGCCCGCACCATCTCCTCCGACCCGGCCTGGCGTTACCTGAACATCCGCCGGTACTTCAACTACCTGGAGGAGTCGATCCTCCTCGGCACCCAGTGGGTGGTGTTCGAGCCGAACGACCACAACCTCTGGGCCCGCATCCGCCGCAACGTCTCCGCGTTCCTGGTCAACGAGTGGCGCAGCGGCGCTCTCTTCGGCTCGCGGCCCGAGGAGGCGTACTACGTCAAGTGCGACGAGGAGACCAACCCGCCGGAGTCGGTCGACGTCGGCCGGGTGATCTGCGAGATCGGCATCGCCCCGGTCAAGCCCGCCGAATTCGTGATCTTCCGGCTTGCCCAGTTCTCCAGCGGCAGCGGGGAGCTGGAGGAGTAGGCCCAGGCCGTTCGCCTGCGTCCGTAACCCTCGTACGGCATCCCGTACGTCACTTCGTACGCCACCTCGTACGCCCCCCTCAAGAAGCATCAGAAGGACAGAGATCACATG
This sequence comes from Streptomyces marokkonensis, assembly GCF_039539045.1. Taxonomy (NCBI): domain Bacteria; kingdom Bacillati; phylum Actinomycetota; class Actinomycetes; order Kitasatosporales; family Streptomycetaceae; genus Streptomyces; species Streptomyces marokkonensis. Next base: position 2 of record NZ_BAABCQ010000137.1, on the reverse strand, counting down.
AG
>NZ_BAABCQ010000136.1:0-21613 GCF_039539045.1 Streptomyces marokkonensis | reverse complement strand
CAAGCAGCGGCTCCCCGCCAAACCAGGAGACATTCAGACGACTCAACTCATGCAGGCGACTAGCAATAAAACACTTAACCCCTTGCACTACTTCTGATTTCATTTTCCCCACTGAAAAATCCTCATAGCAGTATGTGCAGCGGAAATTGCACTGCTCAGTGGGAAGGATGATGAGGTGCAACACATCATTGCGGAATGCGTTCGCTGCATCCCTGACAATGGACACGCTGGTGTTGCGAGAATCAACTTGCGCCATCACACGTCTCCTTGTGTCCTCTTATCCATCGGAGTTCAATTTGCGGAGCCCTCGTTGCAGGGCCCCGCAAAGGTGCATGCTGGTTACTCCGGCAGCGCGCAACCGCAGTTTCCGTTCTTCTTTCCATCCTCCTCAGAACCGTCGCCCCCTCTGAAGGTTGCCAAGTCCCTGGCCAGGTCTCGGTCCAAGACCACAATCCGTCCCCGCGAGTCGATCCTCACATTAGAGGGATTCAGACCGGCGAGGATGGCTGCGATGTCGACGTTCGGCATGCTGGTGTCCCTTCTGCATTGCGCACACTCTTGTACTGTCGAGCAAAGGGATACCATGTTCCTTCTGAGGTATAACGATCCACCGCACTATGAGGGGAAAGAGAACCCATTTGGTCCTCCTCGGGTAGGGGGCGATAGCCAACGAATCTACCGAGTGATATGGAGGTGTGCCGGTCAGCGGGTAGATGGCGTCGGGCCGACCGACCGGACGAGCCTTGGGGGACTGCTTGGTGCCGGGGATGTTCCCTTGACATCCAACGCTGACATCAATGAACGCGAATAGCGGCACCACACGGCAACCACTTCCGGCACCAGCCAGGCCTCGACAGGCCGAGGGCTGACCAAACTGTTAACGCGGTGGTCACGCGTCAGCGCCGCCGATGGCAGTGACGGCAGCACTGACGGCAACGACGGCTGACGGCAGCGGAACTCGACGGCCCACTACGGTGCCGGCGCAGGCCGATCGGGTGGACCTACCAAGGCGTGCCCGCATCTTCTAAGCGCTTGGCGGTCGAGGCCGCCTGGGCCGTCGCTGGGCCGTCCGAGGTCACCCGACGTCGACCGACAACGACAGAAGCCCACGGCATCTGAACTGGTCAGAGCCGTGGGCTTCTTCAGGTCCGCTGGTCAGCGGATGCGGTGATCAGTAGACGGGCCTGTGAGTGTCGCCGCAGGCAGCGCCCGTGACGACGCCTCCCTCAGGAGTGGGGTTCGCTCACCGCCAGGAGGTGACCGCGGCTGGTTGCTACGCGGAGCACGTCTCGCAGGGCTCCGGTCAGTTCGGTCAGCATGAGCCGCAGCTCACTGAGGCCAGCGTCCTGGTCGCCGAGGACTTCCGACGCCCGTTCCAGAAGATCGGTTGCCGTCCCGAGCTGTACCGCTTCGATGTTGTCTGCCAGGCGGGACATGTAGCCACCGCTGCCATCGGTGCTCAGATAGCAAGGCTTGCCGTCCGGTCCCGACCACGGGAGGAGTCGCAGTTCGCTCTGCGGCGTCATCTTTGCGCCTGCCTTTCGTCGATCACGTGGTGGGTGCTGAAGACGGCGTCGACACGATCACCCGGGAACACGAGCAGCGCCGCTTCAACGACTCGCCCGAGCGTGTCTGCCGCAACTCGGGTGATTGCGAGGACAGCCACAGCTGTGCTGATCCGCAGGGTTGCCGCCTCATCCGGTGTGGGGAGCCGAGCGGACACCGTCTCGCGGACCTCGGCCGGCGGCGGATCCGGCACAAAGAAGCCGGCCTCCACCCACGTTCCTGAGGGCCGGTCGCCGCGCGCCGTGGTCGGCGTCAGATCTTGCGGTACGTAGATGCGGGCCAGGCTGTGCGGGGACTCCCCCTCGTAGCTGAGGCGGAGGACCTCGGTCAGTGGACTTCCGTCAGCGACCCTCAGCAGCGCTGTCAGGTGCCCTCGTGCGTGGATCGCGGTAGTGCGCACCGTCACGCGCAGATCCGCGTCTGCGGCAGTCCGAGGATCCAGAGTGCCCCACCCGCCGACGTACGTGATCTTGCGTAGTGGGCGGCGGACGAAGTTCCCCTTGCCATGGATCTTCTCGACGAGGCCTTCTCCCTGGAGGACCGCAAGAGCACTCCGGAGTGTCGCCGTGCTGACCTTGTACCGGTCGGCAAGAGCGGTCTCAGACGGAAGCTGATCGCCGGGTCTGATGTGTCCGGCCGTGATCTGGCGCCTCAGGTCGTCGGCGACGACGAGGCGACGCGACGTCATGGGTTCCGTCACCGCCTTCTCACCATTCGCACAGCCAGGAGCCGGGTCCGCCCGTTGATGGTCAGCAGGTCTCCCGACTCGAAGAGGAGTTGCTTGGCGCCCTGGGGGAGTTGGAAGAGGTCGCTCACTCGGCATGCCTGTCCGCCGACTTGGATGATGTCGCCCCGCAGAACGGTGGCGGCGGTGATCTCGATGTTGGACGCGAGCGCGCCCCCTGGGACCCAGTTGCTCACCGCTTCACCGCCGGCCGCGAGGAGTGGTCCGGCGCCGAGTGGCAGGGGCAGTCGCACGTCTCGTAGATCACCGGCAGGTCAGTCGGCGCCAAGGCCGGTGAGGCGTCCGCACAGGTGGCGTGGGTGCCAATCCGGCATGCGATCGACCGGTAGGCAGTAGCCGAGGTTTCCGAGATGCGGGGGCAGTGGCGAGGAGGCATCAGCGGACCCCCGCCAGGGCCGACCACACCTCAGGCGACAGGCGCGGCGTTACGATCACCGAACGCTGCCGTGCATGCTCTTCCCAGGCCAGCACGTACGGGCGGACGAGCGCGTTTTCCTCGCCCAGGAGCAGGTTAAGGCTGTCAGCGGTGTCCGGCATCCATTCTGGAGCTGCCGGCGGCCCCGCGGCGAGCGTGGGAGGCGTCGCTACGGTCGTCCGGGACGGCGTTGAGGCGCGGCGGTGCCTGCCCCTGGGGAAGTACCGCGCTCTGGTGAGCGAGACGGCACGGCGGATACGGTTGAGCACGCTGCTCAGCTCCTATCGCTGGTAGCTCGGTCCCCCGACATGGCCCGTCGCGGGGACCGCTTTGTGTACGACCGCCCAGAGGGTGCGGCCGTTCAAGCTGGTGACGCGAAGCCCGAATCGGTCGGCCTCAGCCAGCACTTCCAGGACCTCCCGCCATGACTCGGCGGAGAGCGATTCCGGCACCTCCGCCTCGACCGACGTGCATTGGTCGCGCTCCTCCACGCGTGTGGTGAGCCCGACCGCCGATAACCGGGCAGCGATGGCTTCCGCGCTCACTCGCGAAGCGGGCACAGGGGAGCCTCCGTCACTCGGCGATCACTTTGAGTGAAGCTAGTTAACTAGATTAGAGCTAGTGGACTAGATTTTCCATATGCCTGAGCAGCCGCCCTATCTCCGCATCGCCGACGAGCTTCGGCGGCGGATCGTGGAGCACGAGTGGGAGCCGGGGGACCGACTGCCCTCCCGCGCCCAGATCGGCCAGGAGTGCGGCGTCGGCGACAACGTGGTGCGCCGGGCACAGGAGCTGCTGATCTCCCAAGGTGTGTTGGAGGGCCGCGCCGGTTCCGGCACCTACGTCGCCGAGCCACGGCAGCGCGTACGGGTGGTCCGGTCATCGGCGCGCGAGCAGCCCAGCGGCTCCCCGTTTCGGGCGGACATGAAGGCCGTGGGCAGACAGGGCGACTGGGAAAGCCGGACCGAGGCCAAGGTTCCGGCACCGGCGGAGATCGCCACGCGCCTCGGTATCGCCGAGGGTGAGCTGTGCGTGCGGACAGCGTACGAGTTCCTCGCCGACGGCCGGCCGGTGCAGCTGTCGACGAGCTGGGAGCCGTACGACCTCACCGGCAGCACACTCGTCGTCCTCCCCGAGGGAGGACCGCACGCCGGGGCAGGGGTCGTGAACCGCATGGCGGAGATCGGCGTCACCGTCAGCCACGCCGTGGAGCAGCCCGAGCCGAGGCAGGCGACCGCCGAGGAGGCCTCACTCCTGGGCGTTCAGAAGGGCGCGCTCGTCACGCATATCCGGCGGACGTACTACAGCGACCAGGGGCGGCCCGTGGAGACCGCGGACATCGTGGTGCCCGCCGCTCTCTGCGAGATCGTCTACGAGATTCCGATCAGTCGCCAGCCGCGCACCACAAGCGCACCAGATCGAGCGGGAAACAACGGGGAACCACGGTGAAAGCCGCCGAGGCCGATGAGGCGACACCCGCACCGTTCGTGCAGGTCAGTGGCCGATTCAGCCCCAAATGATCGCAGCTTCCCAAGCTGAGAGTGCGAGTTCGATTCTCGTCACCCGCTCCATGAAGAAGGCCCAGGTCACTGACCTGGGCCTTACTTGCTGTCTAGTCCAATCAGGGGGCGGCGTGCCCTCAACGGTGCCCTGTTAGGGGACGAAAGAGCCCCGTACCCAGAGCGGTTCGTCGCGGCCGACTCACACCGGTCGTGTCGCGTCCGTTCTTGTCCTCCGGGTGCCCGTAAGGCGAGGTACCTGCTCCGCCGATCAGCCCGGTACCGGCAGACACACGCCCTCACCAGGCGCTACTGCCGGAGCCGGAAGACCGGACGGTAGCGCCGCAAGTCTCCGTTCGGCCGTCCACTCCCGCAGAAGAGTCACAACTGCCAGCACGGGCAACAGAACCGTTCGCATGGCTGATGAGAGGCAACCGTGAGCCGAGTTCTGCGCAGAACGCCGGACGATCGAACGCAGTACGCTGAGTCGCGCGGGACCAGGTCCGCCGCACAGTGTCCGGGAGGCGTGTCATGACTGCCGAGATGGTGGCCCCGGCGTGGATGCACCAGCAGATCACGGCCGAGGAGTACGAGTCGTGGTCCGAGGAGCAGTGCGCCGGCATCGAGATCGTGGACGGAATGGTCGTCGTGAGCCCCAGCGCCTCCAAGCGGCACAATCGGCTCGCCCGACTCCTGGCGAACGCCCTGGACGCCGCAGCCGGCCCCGACTGGAACGCCGACACGGATTTCGACGTCCGGCTTCAGGACGTCCCGCTGACCAATCGCCGCCCCGACGTCATCGTCTACCGTGCGGACACGATCGACATCACGCCCACCCGTCCGGAGCACGTACTGCTCGTGGCCGAGGTGGTGTCGCCGGGCTCGGAGACCACCGACCGGATCGTGAAGGTGGACCAGTACGCCAAGGCCGGGATCGGCTTCTACTGGCGGATCGAGCAGGCCGCGACGGGCACACCGCTGGTGTATACGTACCTGCTCGATCCCGCGACGAGGACGTATCGCGAGGGGGACGTGTTCGCCGGCGCCCTAAAGGTCATCGCCCCCTTCGCGGCGGAGATCGACCTCGGCCAAATCTGAATGCGTCGCGGCGCGATGATGCGCCATTCACCCGTCCGGTGCGAATGTGGCGACGCGCTGATCGAAGGCGTCCCAGAGATCCCCACCGTCAGCCATGCGGCATCTTCCCGCCGTTACGAGCGGCGATGTGCCTTTGCCAAGAATTGCGGACAGCAGGGAGAGAAACCCGGCAGCTCCGTCACCGAGACCGACGCGCCGGAAAGCGGCGACGGAGGGCGGTCCCTGCGTGTCCCGCTCGATTGCTCCGTGCGGCCGATGGGCGTTCCCGGCCATCGGCCGCACGGGTGGGTCAGCGCAGTCCGGCGAAGAGGTCGTTCTCGGGTACGGCGGCGCCGGTGGCGTCCTTGACGCGTACGAAGGTCTCCATGCCCATCAACTCACCGAACCTCTCCTTGCCCATCTTGAGGAAGAAGATGTTCTCGCCCTGACTGGCGTGCGCGGCCAGCGCGTCGAACTTCTGACCGCTGAACGCGGTGGTGTCCACCCACGTGGTGATCTCGTCGTCGGCGAGGCCGATCTCCGCCGTCGCGGCGACCTCGGCAGGATCCGGCTCCGGCATGTCTTCCTGGAACTCGCGCATGATCTCGCCGAACCGCTGCATCCCCGAGCGGGGCATCGCGGTCCAGTACACCTTCGGTGTCAGCGTGGTCATCTCCAGCGCCGCCATCGTGATGCGGTGGGCCTGGATGTGGTCGGGGTGACCGTAGAAGCCGTTCTCGTCGTAGGTGACGACCACATCGGGCCGGTAGTGCCGCATGAGGTCCGCGAGCCGGGCGGCGCCTTCCTCGACGGGGGTCTGCCAGAAAGATCCGGGGGCGTCGTTGCTCGGCCAGCCCATCATCCCGGAATCGGCGTAGTCCAGCGTCTCCAGCTCGCTGATCTTCAGGACGCCACAGCTCGCCTCGAGTTCCCGGCGGCGCATCAGGGCGACGGTCGCCGGATCGTGTCCGGGGTCGCCCGGCTTGACACCTCCCGGTCCGTCACCGCAACCGCCGTCGGTACAGGTCACGAGAACCGTGCGGACGCCTTCCGCCGCGTACCGCGCGAGGACACCTCCGGTTCCGGTGGCCTCGTCGTCGGGGTGGGCGTGTACTGCCATGAGCGTCAAGGGCCGGTCAGTCATGAAACAGTCCTCCTGCGGAGACAGGTATTGGTCCGGGTGGCGCGGCGGGCGTACCCCGATCACGGGGCCCGCGTCCTGGTGGGGCGGGCGACCTTGTGGTCTTCGTGTCCCCCGCGCGGCGCCGGCGCATCGATCGGTGCAACAGCGCCGTCGGACCGGCTGTTCCCGGCACGGCCGCTCGGCTCACAGGCCGGTGCTCCCCCACGAACGGGACCCCGGCAGAGTCGGGGACCGGAACACTGCCGGATGCCGCACAAGCAGGCGCGGCACGGACGATGGCACGATGCCGCGTATGACCACTGGCCAGGAAGTGACCTGCCGCCGCCCCCTCCACAAGCGGCCCCTGTGGTGCCTGGTCGGACTCGGCGCGGCCGGGGCCGCTCTGGCCGGAGGGCGCCTGGTGTACTCGGGTGATCTCGTGGACGGCTGGGTGCTCGGGGGCCTGCTGGCCGCTCTGGTGGGCCTCGTGTGCTTGTACGCGGTCGCCGTCAAGGTGACCGCCGACGCGCACGGCCTGAACGCCCGGTCGTTGTTGCGCCGCCGCAGGAGCATGTCGTGGCAGGACATCGCCGACCTGCGCGTATACGTGCAGTACGGGCGCCACGGGGAGGAGTACCTTCGCGTCGAAGTGGTGCTGCGCGACGGGCGGACCCGGCGCCTGCCCCTGCCGGTGAGCGGATCCCACAACGACCGGGCGGCTTTCGACGAGGAGTTGGAGGCGTTCCGCGCCCTGCACCGTCGTCACGGTGCGCCGGAGTCGGAGCATCTCGCCGTCATCTCGAAGCGCACCGCCGGACGGGGTCCGACCGTGCCGTTGAGCCTGTGCCTGCTGCTGCTCGCGGGGGCCGGTCTGGCCGCTTGGTTCGTGCCGGTCACCGGGGCGACGGAGGAGGCGTGGACGTCGGCCGTCCCGTGCACCGCCGCCACGCCCGCCGCGGAACGCGGCGAGTGCCTGACCACCGAGCCGGCCACGATCGCGCGGACCGAGGTGGGCGAGGGGAAACAGCGCAGCAGCCTGTACTTCGCCGACGACCGCCCGCTGGACCGGCTCACGGTCTCCCGCGAGGGCGCCCGAGGATTCCGGCCCGGTGATCACGTCGAACTCACCCTCTGGCGCGGCCAGGTCAGGGTGGTCGCCAGAGGAGACCACGTATGGCGCGAGCACTTCCCCAGCGCCGGATCGGTGGCCGTCATCGCGGCCGCGTGCGCTCTCGCCGCCGGCTACCCCGGGGCCCGGGTACTGATGCTCCGGCGCGGGCGCCGACTGCCCGACGACGAAGTCCTGCCGTCGGCGCTCCCGTTCGCGGGGGCCATCGCGATCACAGCCCTGTGGCTGCTGCCGCTCTGCTATCTCCACCCCATGGGCGTGCCCGTGTCCCCCGCGCCCCTCACCTGGGCGGCCGCGGGATCCCTTGCCACGCTGGGGCTTCTCGTTTGGGCCTGGCGCGCGACCCGCGTCCGTACACCCCCAGAAGCCGCGGCGGCAGCGACCCAGGAGCCCTACGACAAGGACGTGTTCCTGGCCGCCCGGTTCCTGGAAGCCACCGACTACAACCCGAACGGCTTCGGTACCCACATCGTCTTCGGAGGCGGCCCGCCCGCGGTCACTCCCCACCCCGGCCCGGGCCGGTTCGCAGCGAAACGGATCCCGGCGCGGCAGCTCACCGCCAAGGGCGTGCGACGCCTCCGCGGCAGCGACAGCGACGCCCTCCCCCGGAGCTGGAACATAGCCGAACTCGACGACGCGGGCCGGCCGGTCCACCTCGCGGCGGCACCCGCCGACCTGACCCGCATCCTTCGTGCGCTGGGCCTGTGAGGCCCCTGCGGACGCCCCGACGCCCAAGCCATGGCTGCTTTCCGGCGCCCCGCCGCGGTGACGGCCCGAGACCCTGACGTCCGAACGGGGCCGGTGTCCCGTTCACTGCCGGTGCGGTCGTCACGGACCGGTACGACCGCACCGGTCCGGTGCGGTCGGCGCGCCGGGGCCTCGGTCACCGACGCTGTCAGCCGGTGTGCACCTTCAGCGCGGAACGGACGGCTGATTCGAGGGCGCCCTCGATCCAGGCGGGTTTGACCGAGGTGTGGTCTCCCGCGAAGTGCAGCGGTCCCTCGGAGGTGGGGATGTCGGGGAACAACTCCGTGTGCTGGCCCGGGAAGAGCACGGACGCCTCTCCGTAGGCGTAGTGGTCGCGCGTCCAGGACTGGGTCCGGCACTTGCTGGTGAAGAAGACCTCGCACCGGCGGCCGAAGACGGCCTGCACTCCGGCGAGGGCGCGCAGGTAGCGCTCCTCGTCGGCGTAGGCGTCCCACTTGAGGGCGTCGTCGGCCCAACTGTAGGAGGCGAGCATGATGCCGCCGTCGCTGCCCTCCATGGGGTGGGCGTGCTCGAAGTACATGAAGCGGTTGGCGTTGTCGCTGACGGAGCCGCCACCGCGGACATGAGCGGCTTCCACCTCACCCTCCATGACGGGCCGGAAGGCGGCGAAGCAGTGCTTGTAGTCGTCGGGGATCGTCACACCCAGGTCCTTCACGGACTTGTGCGCGCCGAGGTACCTGGCGTCCGTGACCTTGCCGGTCCGGTACTTGTCGTAGAGGCCGTCCTCGACGGTGTCGAGGGCCTGCTTCCACTGTGCCTCGGTCCACTCCCACCAGCGCCGGGAGAACTCCAGCAGCACCTTGGTCGCGGAGTCGTAGTGCAGCTCGGTGACGGCCCGCCGCTTGCCGTACGACAGCGGGGGGTCGAAGGTGACGTGCCGCAGCCCGGAGAAGGGGACGGTGACGATCGCCTCGTCGCCCTCGAAGACCTCCGTGGTGCCCCCCTTTCCGGTCTGGCAGTCCTCGGAGACGGTGTGCACCCGCACCTTGCCGCCGGCGCGTTCGACGCGTACGGCGCGCCGGTCGAGCCGTACCTTCCCCTTCACCGGCGCGTACAGCGCGTCGGCGAGCAGCGCGGTGCCTCCCTTGATCTCCCAGAACTTGGTCTTGGGGTCGATCAGCGCGGCGGACAGGAAGCTGTGCAGGAAGGAGAGGTGCAGCCGTGAGGTCAGGTTCTGGATGGTCCCGACCAGGTCGATGGTCCTGGTGTCGAGCTTCGCGGCTTCGGTGAGGTAGCGGTACATGGACCAGTGTCCGTACCGCTCGAGGACCTCGGTCCACCCGTCGACGAGGGCTGTTCCCTCCTTGCCCCGCACGAGTCGGTGCGCCGGTTCGAGGGCGTCCGCGAGGATGGCGGCGGCGGTCCTCTTCCGATTGGCGCCGGTGATCCCGAAGGTGTCGTTGACCCGTTCCGGGTTCTTGTCGTAGTCGGCCCGGCGCTCGCGGATGCCGTTGACGTGGATCCAGGTGCGGTTGGTCTTCTTCGCCGGGTCGTCGGGGTCGACGTCCACCAGGTAGAACTCCTGGCGGGGCAGCTTGTACTTCTCGAGCAGGGCCATGAGGAGCGGGTGGCTGTCGGGCAGTCGCATGGCCCCTGCCTCGGCGTACTGCGCGGGGTCGGCGAACGGCTGCCTGCCCTTCTCGTGTCCGCCCTTGCGGAATGTCTTGATACGGCCGCCGACCCGGTTGCCGTTGGCCTCGATCACGACGACGTCGTGGCCCGCCCGGTTGAGCAGGTCGGCGGCGAGCAGGCCGGCCGGTCCGGCCCCGACGATCAGGACCCGCTTCGTGGCCTTCGCCCGGCCGGTCGGCAGACCGTTGTTGACGGCCTTCACGTAGGAGGGGACCAGCGGCTTGTCGTCTTCGTCGTGGACGACGACGGCGCGGGCGACCGTCCGGTACGCCTCGGGAGAGGTGCCGGGCGGTGCCGCGGCCGGTGTGATCGTGGGCGCGGCGGGAGCGAGCGCGGTCGCGGAGGTGGTGGAGGCTGCGGTGAGCCCGGCGGCGAGCGCCGAGGCGCCGGTCGCCGTGACCACGGAGCGCCGCGAGGGCAGGGTGACATGCGGTACCGCCGGCCGGGGCGACGTGTCCCGAGTGGCGGGGGCGGGCTGCCGCTCCCCACCCGCTGCGTGGGGGGTCTTCCCGGACTGCGTGCTGTCGCCAGAGGTATGCGCGTTCTGAGTGTTCATCGCGCATCACTCTTGGCTCACCAGCGACACGGAGGTAGTGACTTCACACGGAAGAGGTGTTCAAACCACTCGAACCGGGTCCACAGCCTGTACCAGGGTTCACCTGGGACGCTCCGGGACCGGCAGGACGGCGCCACTGTGTCGCCGTGCGACCGGCGGGTCACCGCGGAGACCCGCCGGTCGGGTCACCGCGGTGACATGGTCAACCGCCACCTGCGCAAGGCCGCCGCCGCCCGCCCGCACGCCCACCGCGAGACCCGCACGACACCGGGCCCGCACGACACCGGACCCGCGGGCCGGCGGAGCGCGGTGGGTCCGGTCACCGGGCCGGGGCGATCTCCCGGACGGCTCCGGGCAGGGCCTGCCGCAGCCGCCGGTCGTGAGTGACGACGATGAGCGTTCCCTCGTACTGGGTGAGGGCCGCCTGGAGGTCCTCCACCAACGAGGGCGAGAGGTGGTTCGTCGGCTCGTCCAGCAGCAGCAGATCGTGCGAGCCCGTGACCAGACGCGCCAGTTCGAGGCGGCGGCGCTGCCCGGTGGAGAGGTCCCGTACGGGCCGGTCCAGGTCCGCTTCACGGAACAGGCCCAGGCCCAGCAGCTCGTCGGCACGGTCCTCACCGAAGGCCGCGAGCACGGGACGGCTCTCCTCCTCGGGGGAGGCCGGGGCCGCCACCTGGCGCAGGAACCCGACCCGCGCGGGTCGCCGTAGCGTGGTGCCCGGCGCCGGGGTCAGTTCGCCCGCCAGGACCCGCAGGAGAGTGGTCTTGCCCGCGCCGTTGGGGCCGGTCACCAGGAGTCGGCCCCCCGCGGGGACATGGAGCGAGTCCAGTACCAGGCGCCCCGGTACGCACAGGTCGCCCACCTCCACCGCGTGGTCCGCCGCCCCCTCGATGTCCGCCGAGAACCGCAACGGCTCAGGAGGCGCGGGGGCCGGGTTCTCGGTGAGCCGGTGCAGCCGTTCGCGGGCGTTGCGGACGCGGCTCATGGCGCCGTGGGCCCGCGAGCGGGCCCGGAACGCGCCCGCTCCGCTGAACGCCCACGGCCCTTTGCGCGGGATCGCCTCGAGGCGTCCCGCGTGGGAGCCGGCGAGCCGGGACTGTCGTGCCAGCTCGGTGCGCCACTGCTCGTGCTCCCGCTCCTGCCGGGCGCGTTCGGCGGCCTTGGCGGCGAGGTACCCCGTATAGCCGTCGCCGTATCGGCGGACGGACCGTGTGTCCTGGTCGACCTCCAGAACGGAGTCGGTGACCCGGTCGAGGAACTCCCGGTCGTGGGTGACGGCGACGAGGGTGCCCCGGTGCGCGCGCAGCCACTCCTCCAGCCAGGCCACGGCCTCGTCGTCCAGGTCGTTGGTGGGCTCGTCGAGCAGGAGCAGCTCGGGCGCGGAGGCGAGTGTCGCGGCGAGGGCGAGGCGGGAGCGCTGGCCCCCGGAGAGGGTGCCGAGCCGTCGTGCCCGGTCCAGACCGGCCCCTTCACCGAGGTGACGCAAGGTGACGTCGACGCGGCGGTCCGCGTCGTATCCGCCGCGCGCCTCGAACTCCGCCTCGAGTGCGGCATACCGGTCGTACACGGCGGGGTCGGCGCCCTGGAGCGCGGCCCCGGTCGCCCGCATCCGCCGTTCCAGGTCACGCAGTTCGGTCAGCGCCAGGTCGACGGCGTCACCTACGCACGCGGTGTCCGGCAGTTCCAGAGTCTGCGCCAAGTGCCCCGTACCGCCCGGTGCGACGACGTCGACCTCTCCGTCGTCGGGCCGCACGGTGCCGGCGAGCAGCCGCAGCAGTGTGGACTTGCCGGAGCCGTTGTCCCCGATGACCCCCGCCTTCTCGCCGGGCCGGACCGTGAAGGACACACGGTCCAGGACGAGGTGGTGGCCGTAGCGCTTGCTGACATCGGAGACGGTGAGCTGAGAGACGGTGGTACGGGCGGGCGGTGCTTCGGGAGCACGGAGCAAGTGATGTCTTCTTTCGTGGGCGACATGGGCACGAGACGTCTCGTCTCGTCTTGTTGAGAACCGTAGCCCACGGAGCGCACTCACGCAAGACGGTGCGTCTCGCCGTATCGTTGCCCGGCGCCGGCCGACGGGGCGGACGGCTTCACCCGCCACATCACGAACCACCGCGCCACGGCCCGCCATGCCGCGTCCCGCCATGCCGCGACCCGCCACTGGCCTTGAGTGCGGGGCCCCGGGTCACCGGTCTCGGATGTCGCGTCCCGGGTCGCCGATCTCGGATGTCGCGTCCCGGGTCACCGATCTCCGTCCGGGCCGTCAGAACGGCCGGGGTTCCCACTCCTCCGCCAGGATGGCGTGCACCACCGAGTCCCGCCATTGACCCGCCTTCCGGACGTGGCCGCGGATCAGGCCCTCCTCCGTCATGCCTGCCGCGGCCATCGTGCGCGCCGAGGCGGTGTTGAGGGGGGACCGGGCGCCCCAGACGCGGTGGAGGGCCAGGTCCTCGAAGGCCAGGGCCAGCAGAAGTCGGACGGTCTCGGTGCCGTGGCCGACGCCCCAGGCGTCCGGGCGGAGGGCGAAGCCCATGGTGGCCGCGCGCTGCTGGTGGGGGTCCGTCGCCAGCCGGGCGAAGCCGATCAGACGGCCGGAGGGCGGGGCGACCACGGCCAGCGCGTACTCGGTGCGGGGCTCCGTCGTCGCCGCCGCGACGGAACGGGCGACGATGCGGCCGGTCTGTTCCCGGGTGCGGGGTTCGAACGACAGGTGTTCCGTCGCCCTGGGGTCACCGTAGACGGCGAGCACCGCGTCGACGTCGTCGACGCTGAGTTCGCGGAGGCAGAGGCGTCGACCGGAACGCTGGACCGGGTACATGCGGAAAACCATATAGCCGTGGCGGAGAAGGGTACGGCGCCGACGACGACGTGGCCCCACGGTCCCGGCCCGACGGTGTGCCGGCGGCAGCGGCGGGCTCCGCGGCGGGCCCGGCGGCAGCGGGCAGGCCCGGCCCGAGCGGGAGCGCAGTCCGCCCGCCGGCAGCCGAGTTGTCCGTGGACTCCGTCGGGATTGTCCGTGATCGGTAACGGACGCATCCCATGGTCACCGTTCGTCGTCCTGTCAGGTGGTCCCAGGGCGAACGGGGACCGACGGGCAACGGGGCGAAAGTGGGGCGGACATGGCACGGCACGGTGTGGGGCGGGGCTGGTACGGCCGGGTGGTCGGGGCGGCGCTCGGGGTGACGGTGCTCGCCGTGGGTGCCTCGGTGTGGACCGCGCAGGCCGGCCCCGTGGGCGGACCGTCGCCGAAGGCGTCCGCGTCGGCCTCGCCGGCGGGCGGTCGCGTCGAGCCGGTCGACGTGACCATCGTGCACGCCTCGGACAAGGGGCCGCGCGGCGTGAACATCACCATCGACGACGGCCCCGATCCCGCGTGGACCCCCCAAGTGCTCGACGTGCTGCGCGAGTACGGGGTGAAGGCGACGTTCTGCGTGACGGGGACGCAGGCACAGGCCCACCCGGACCTCGTGAAGGACGTGGTCGCGGCCGGACACCGACTGTGCGACCACACGGTGTCCCACGACACCACCATGGACAAGAAGTCCCAGGCCTACCAGTCGAAGGAGATCCTCGACGCCGAACGCATGATCATCGAGGCCTCCGGCGGCGTACGGCCGATGTACTACCGGGCACCCGGCGGAGCCTTCACCCCCTACAGCCGTCAGCTCGCCGCCTCCCGCGGCATGCGACCGCTGGGCTGGAACGTGGACACCAAGGACTTCGAGCGGCCGGGCGCGGACGCCATCGTCGCCACCGTCGAGCGGGAGCTCCCCAACGGGCCGACGCTCCTCTTCCACGACGCGGGAGGCGAACGCTCCCAGACCGTCGAAGCCCTGCGCCGCGTCCTGCCCCGGCTCGAGGAGCAGGGCTACTCCTTCGGCTTCCCGGTGCGCTGAGTCCGCGGCTGCGGCGGCCCTGGAGGTCCAGAGGCCGGCCGGTCGGCCACAGGCGGCATGGTGGGGTCCTCACCACCCCACCGAGGGAGGTTGACCGGATGCTGCTTTGGGCCCCGACTTCCTACGCTGGTCCGCATGTTGAAGAAGACAGCACACCTGGCCATCGCCCTCGGCATCACCGCGGGACTCATGAGCGCGGCGGGCACCGCAGCCGCCACGGGCCACGGCGCCGGTCCCGTCGTTCGCACCGACAAGGGCCCCGTCCGTGGCACGGTGACCGACACCGTGCGCGTCTTCCAGGGCATCCCCTACGCCGCCGCGCCCACCGACGAGCGACGCTGGGCACCCACCGCGCCCGCGAGACGCTGGCACGGCGTCCTGGACGCCACCCGGCCGGGCAGTGCCTGCCCGCAGACGGGAACCACCCCGCCGGCCGGGCCCGCCTCCTCGGACGAGGACTGTCTCTTCGTCAACGTGACCACTCCGCGAACCGCCTCCGCGGGGCCCAGGCCGGTCATGGTCTACCTGCACGGCGGCGACCACACCGACGGTTCCGGGGACGTGCACGGCGCTCGGCGACTGGCCGCCCAGGGCGATGTGGTCGTGGTGACCGTCAACTACCGTCTCGGCGCCCTCGGATACCTTGCCCATCCCGACCTGGAGGGCCGTCGCGGAGAGTCGGGCAACTACGGGTTCCTCGATCAGCAGGCGGCCCTGCGCTGGGTCCAGCGCAATGCGCCGGCCTTCGGCGGCGACCGGGGCAACGTGACACTGTTCGGCCAGTCCGCCGGCGCCTACAGCACCTGCGCCCACATGGTCGCCCCGTCCTCGGCCGGTCTCTTCCACCGGGCCGTCCTGCAGAGTGGGGCGTGCCTCGGTACGGACCACATCCGTGAGCGCGCGGACGCTCTGGAGGAGGGCGAGGACGCCGTACAGGCGATCGAGAACAGGATCACCGGGGGCGAGGAAGTCCCGGTCGGCGAGCCCGCCGACTGGCACACCGCCGAGCCCGAGGACCTGGTGTACGGCTTCGGACAGGGCCCCTTCCCCTACGGGCCGGTGTACGGCGGCCAGCTTCTGCCGCGCACGCCGCGGGAGGCCTTCGCCACCGGCGAGTTCAACAAGGTCCCCGTCCTCCAGGGCATCAACCGCGAGGAGGGGCGGGCGGGGGCGTACGGAGCGGAGATGGGTAAGAAGGCCGATCCCGAGGACCCGGGGGCGACACTCGACGAGGCCGACTACCAACGCCTCCTGAACGAGCAGTTCGACCCGCGGGAGGCCGCCGCCATCGCCGTCCGCTACCCCGTCGACGCATACGGCGGCAACCCGGCACTCGCCCTGGGGGCGGTGCTCACCGACTCCGACCTCGCCCGGCGGACGGTCGACACCGGCCGTGCCCTCTCACGTGCCGTCCGCACCTACACGTACGAGTTCGCCGACCATGCGACACCCTGGTACGCCGACGAGGAGAGCTATCCGAAGCCTTCCTTCCCGATGGGCGCCGCGCACACCTTCGAGCTCCCCTACCTCTTCGAACTCACCGAGTTCGACGCGCTCACCGCCGACCAGCAGCGCCTTTCCGACTCGATGATCCGGATCTGGTCGGACTTCGCCCGCACCGGCGAGGCAGGCTGGAAGCCCACCACCGCGGCCTCACCGAACGCGTACTCCCTCGCCTCCGGGCCGGGTGGCAGCCGCCCGGTCGACTTCGCGAAGGACCACCAGTACGAATTCTGGAAGTCCCTGGGCTGACCCGCCCGGGACGGTTGCGTCAGTGGCCGCCGGCCGGCCGGCCGGCGGGCCACTCGCCGGTGACCGTCCGCGGCGCCGTGGGTTCCCGTTCCCAGACGAACCCGTCCGGGTCGCTGAACGGACGGGTGGCGCCGGACAGCACGAGCCGGTGGGAGCCGGTGCCGTCGGCGGAGACGCCCGCGACCTTGGCAAGGCCACGGCGCTTGTACAGGGACAGCTTGACGGTGTCCGGCCCGGTGGCGAACTCGACGTACTTGCCGCCGAAGCCCTTGCCCACGGTGAGACCCTGCTCGACGTAGAACCGCTTGCTGGCCTTCACGTCCTCGACGCCCAGGAGCAGCACGATCTCGTCGATGTCCCGGGTCGGCGGGCCGGTGTCCTTCTTCGCCGATGTCGCGATCTGCCAGACGGTGCCGTCCGGGGCCCGGACGACACCGCCGTAACCCCACAGCGACTTCGCGGCGGGCTTGACGGTGGTGGCGCCGGCGTCGAGGGCCGCGGCGACGAGGGCGTCGACGTTGCCCGGCTGGGAGACCACGAGCGACAGGGTGAAGCCGCGGAAGCCGGTCGTGGGAGCCTCGGAGGCGCGCAGGCGCACCCTCGACGGGTCCAGCCCGAAGGCGGCGGAGTAGAAGTGGGCGGCCGCCTCGGTGTCGGCCACTTCCAGAGTGACGGAGTCGATGGAGTTCATGTCTTCGACGGTATGGGCGACCGGGTCACCGACGCTTCTCGAGAACTGACCGTCCTGTGCTGTCGGAGAGCGTCGGTGGGACGGCCACCAAGGCGCCGGCGAGGACGCGGGCGGCCACCGGCGGACGGCCGGTGACCGCCCTTCCCGAGCAGGCGGCAAGGGCGGCAGACGGCCCTCCGCCTGAGCGAGTCGCCGGCGAACCGGTGCTGAGCCCGCCAGACCCGTCAGACCGTCAGACCCGCCAGACCCGCCAGACCCTTCAGACCCTTCAGACCCGCCAGACCCTTCAGACCCTTCAGATCGGTTCGCGTCGTCAGATCAGTTCGAGTCGTGGTTCCGGTTTCGGCGCCGGTGCCGCGGCCTGCGGGTCCCACAGCCTGACGGTCCGCGCATAGCCGTACACCACCGAGGCCGTCGCCAGAACGAGAAGAGGGCCGAACACCCAAGGACGGGCGGCCATTTCCATCGGGAGACAGCGAGCCGACGCCAGAAGCGCGGCGAAGACCACCGCCCCGTATGCGACCAGCTGGATTCCCGCCCGGTCCCAGCCGCGGTCGAAGGAGCGCAGCCCCGCCTCGATCGTGACCGCGAAGACCACTCCGGCGAGAATGTCTATTCCGTAGTGGTAACCGAATCCCAGCGTCGCGCACAGCGTCGCGACAAGCCAAAACGTTCCTGCGAAGCGCAGTACACGCGGGGCCTGTCGGGAATGAATGAAGATCACGGTGGCCCACGCCGTGTGGAGGCTGGGCATGCAGTTGCGGGGCGTGATGTCGTCGTACGTCCACGGCTGCGGCGTGCTCATCGGCGGGAGCGTGTCCGGCCACAGGTTGGCCACCGCCCACTGTTCGCCGCCGGTGCCGAACGCGCCGGTGCCGTAGGTGAAGACCGGTCCGACCACCGGGTAGATCATGTAGACGGCGGGCCCGAGGAGGCCGATCACCAGGAAGGTGCGTACCAGGTGGTGCCTCGGGAACCGGCGCTCGGTCGCCACCTTGCGCAGCTGGTACAGCGCGACGACGACCGCGGCCACCGCGAGTTGGGCGTAGACCCAGTCGAGAACGTGCTCACCGACCGGGCCCGTGGCGGCGACCATCCGGCCCGCCAGCCACGACGGATCGCCCAGCGCGTGGTCGGCGACCGCCACGTACGGGTCGAGCACCTCCGGGTGGGCCTTCGACGTGATCAGCAGCCAGGTGTCGCCGGTCTTGCGCCCGGCCACCAGCAGCAGGCCCAGCCCGACGCCCTTCAGCAGCAGGACCCGTTCCTGGCCGGCGCGGCGCGTAACGGCGACGACCGCACACCCCAGGATCACCCACAACGCTCCGTTGCCGAAGGAGTGGCCGTCGGTCACCCCGGCATCGAACACCCACCGCACCAGCAGGAAGACGACGTCGATACCGATCGCGGCGCCGGCCGCGACGAACCGCTGCCGCCAGGTGAGTACCACCATCGTCAACGCCATACTCGCGTACAGAAGCGGCCCCGAAGCAGGGGCGGTTATCACCTCTTTCGCCTGGTTGGTCATCGGCCCCGGCAGGCCGTAGCGACGCGCGGCGATCTCCAGCACGATGCTGAACCCGAGGGCCGCCACACCCGCCACGGCCCAGAGTCTCGACCGTGGACGACCCCACGCGGAGAACCTGGTTCTCCACTTTATTCGTGAACGCACGGGTGATGGCATATGTCTTCAATCTTCACGGTTCCGGAACGGCAGCCCCTCGGCAGAGGAGACGAAAGAGTCAGATTGCGGGTTCCGGGCCCGAGTTGTCGAGAACGGCATCACCGGAGCCGGGGGCCCCGGCCTTGCCACCGACGTGCCGCCGTCGGCCCCACCACACCCGTGTGCCGCGTCAGGAATTCGGCCGCGCCGCGGTGAATTTCCGGCGCCAGGCCAGGGAGACGTAGACCAGGGCGACCAGGACCGGAACCTCGATGAGCGGGCCGACCACACCGGAGAGGGCCTGTCCGGAGGTGACGCCGAAGGTGGCGATGGCGACCGCGATGGCCAGCTCGAAGTTGTTGCCGGCGGCCGTGAAGGCGAGGGTCGCGGTGCGGTCGTAGGTGAGGCCGATGGCCTTGCCGAGCGCGAAGGTCCCGAACCACATCACGGCGAAGTACACCAGCAGCGGCAGCGCGATCCGTACGACGTCGAGCGGCTGTGAGGTGATCGTCTTCCCCTGCAGGGCGAAGAGGACGACGATCGTGAAGAGCAGGCCGTACAGCGCCCAGGGGCCGATCTTCGGCAGGAACCGCTGCTCGTAGCTCTCGCGGCCGATCCGCCTCTCCCCGAGGCGGCGGGTGAGGAAGCCGGCGAGCAGCGGTACACCGAGGAAGACGACGACGTTCAGGGCGATCTCCCACATGGAGATGTCCAGGCGCTCGCCGTCGCCCAGACCGAGCAGGCCCGGCAGCAGGTCGAGGTAGAACCAGCCCAGCAGGCCGAACGCGACCACCTGGAAGACGCTGTTGAGGGCCACGAGCACGGCGGCGGCCTCGCGGTCGCCGCACGCGAGGTCGTTCCAGATGACGACCATGGCGATGCAGCGGGCCAGGCCGACGATGATCAGGCCGGTCCGGTACTCGGGCAGGTCCGGCAGGAAGATCCAGGCCAGTGCGAACATCACCGCGGGACCCAGGACCCAGTTGACGACCAGCGAGGAGATCATCAACCTGCGGTCGCCGGTGACCGCGTCCAGCCTGTCGTAACGGACCTTGGCCAGCACCGGATACATCATGACCAGCAGGCCGAGCGCGATCGGCAGCGAGATGCCGCCGACCTCGACCTTCGCCAGGGCGTCGTTCAGGCCGGGAACCGCGCGGCCGAGACCGAGGCCGACGGCCATGGCGACGAGGATCCAGACGGCGAGGAAACGGTCGAGCGTCGACAGCTTCGCGACGACGGAGGAGTCCTCGCCGAGGTTGGCCGCGGAGGCTTCGGCGCGGGTCACGGGCAGGCCCTCCTGTTTCCGGCGGCGTTGCGCGCGGACTCGGCCAGGTCGGCGAACTGGCCGGCGAGCCGGGCGACGACGTCGGGACGCAGCCTGTAGTACGTGTACCGGCCGCAGGGCTCGGTCTCCACGACGCCGGCCTCGCGCAGCACTCTGAGGTGGTTGGAGAGGTTGGTCTGCCGCGCTCCGGTCTCCTCGACGAGGTGGGTGGTACACAGCGTCTCGCGGGCGAGCAGAGTCACGATCCGGAGCCTGAGCGGGTCGGCCAGCACCCGGATCAGGTCAGTGTCGACTGACGTCATCATGGGCTGATACTTTCACATCAGCCGACGCTGATACCAGTTGGGGCTGACTCGTGGCTCCATGGCCTCACCCATGACCCATGACCCATGAGCCCACTCATTGCCCCAGGACTCCATGGCCCAGTGCCCCATGGCTCACCGAAAGGGTCCCGCATGTCCTCCGCTCCGCTCGCCTCCGTGCTGTTCGTCTGCGTCCACAACGCCGGCCGCTCCCAGATGGCCGCCGGATTCCTCCGGCACCTCGCCGGCGACCGCGTCGTGGTCCGCGCCGCCGGTTCCGTCCCCGGCGACCGGGTCAACCCGGCCGCCGTGGAGGCGATGCGGGAAGCCGGTGTCGACATCGCCGGCGCCAGGCCGAAAGTCCTGACCACCGAGGCCGTCCAGGCGTCCGACTACGTCATCACCATGGGTTGCGGCGACGCCTGCCCGGTCTTTCCCGGGAAGACCTACCTCGACTGGGCCCTGGAGGACCCGGCCGGCCGGGGCGTCGACGCCGTCCGTCCCATCCGCGACGAGATCAGGGCCCGTGTCGAGGCCCTCGTCGCCGAGATCGACGCCCGGCCGGGAGTGTGACGCCGGGCCCGCCCCGGAGTACGGATGTGGACGGAGGGCCGGCGCGAGTGGCCCGCTCCGCAAGCCGGTCCCCGGTAGTTGTGGTCGGCTCCCGGTGCGCGGGCGCATACTGGTGGCAATGACAAAGCCAGCCGTACCGAAGCGTCATTCGCTGCCCACCAGTCCCTTCAAGGCCCCGGTCGCGCTGCCGCCCAAGCACTTCGAGGTGGGCGACCGGGTCACCCACGACACGTTCGGCCTCGGCCGGGTGATCGCCCTCGAGGGCGGGATCGCGGTACTCGTGGACTTCGGCTCGGCGCAGGAGCGGATCACCGTGCCCTACGCCAGGATGAGCAAGCTCTAGGACCGCCGGCCCGCCCCGGCGGGACGCACACCGGCGGGACGCACGCACCGACGAGTCGGGCGGCCCTGCGCCCCGGCGCGGGACGTCCGGCAGAGCCGGTCCGTCGGGCTGGGCAAATGCCCTGCTGCCGATCTGCCGGAGTCGGTCCGCCGCCCGCTGAACGCCGACGGCAGGCGTTCTTCCGGTCCGCTCACGTCCGCCGCATGTGCCGTAGCGGCCCTGGCCGCGGTGCCGAGGAGCAGGCAGGCCGCCACCGTGACGGTCGTCGACAGTGGCGCCGTGCCCTCGACGCGGGCGACCGCCGCGTCCGACAGGCCCGGAGCCCCCCTCGGCACGACCGCCGCCTCGGCCCGTACGGCCGCGGCCCGCCGGGTGCTGGCGGCCCTGACCTACCTCCGGGGCTGAGGCGCGCCCCCCTTGACGTGTCCTTTGTCTCGGTACGCTGATATCAGTACTTTTGTCGTTTTTGTCGCCCTCGCGCCACAGGAGGCCTCGCAGGCCCCATCGAGGCAGGTCATGGGGCGGGATCAGACTCCCGGGCGCCAAGCCTGCGGTCTCCGGGGGCCAATATCTGGTGCCATGACAGGAGAAATCG
>NZ_BAABCQ010000135.1:0-21806 GCF_039539045.1 Streptomyces marokkonensis | reverse complement strand
CTGCGTGCCATTGTCAGACTCGCGTGCGAACGTGAAGACCTGGGCCCGGACTTCCGGACCTGGCTTCGCAGTTACGTCGATCAGGAACTGGCGAACGGCAGTCTCTGATCGGGAAGCTCGAGCGAAGGCCGCGCTGAGGACGAGAGCAGTGCGGAAGGGCGTGGGCCGTGCGGGATTCATCGAATCCCGCACGGCCCACGCCCTTGGCCTTCTTCCCGTCCCTGGACGGGGCCCTCTCCCGCTACCCCCGCGCTCTCGGCACGGCCCTCCGCAGCCTCCGCCGCACCGCCGGCCACACGTCCACCGCGCGGATCTCCACCACCAGGGTGGTCTCCGACGCCTCCTTCACCGGGTGGGCGCTGTAGGGTCGGGCGAGTCGGAACCAGTGCGTGCGGCCCAGGCCGATGAGGTAGGGGACGGAGGCAACGGAGCCGGACTGGGTCAGGGTCACCGTCCAGCGGCCGGCGCGCAGGCCTTCTACCGGGAGCTCCGCCGTGAACGCCCCGTCACTCCGCTCCAGGGACACCGGCGTCTCGCGGCGCTCCCCCTCGCCGTTCTCAGCGCGCAGGCGCAGCGCCCCGATCTCCTTGGCGCCCTCACCCGCCAGCGTTCCGGTCACCACCAGGGTGCTCTTGCGCGTCCTGTGCCACGACAGCCTGGTCACCCGGCAGGGGGTGGCATGACGCGGCACGTCCTGGCCGACGTTCAGCGAGAGGTTGCCCCATTTGGTGACGTACGGAGTGATGACCACGGGCTTGCCCGAGCCCGCCGTCACGATCGCGTGCGAAGGCACCCGCTCGGTCTCGGGGCTCTTCAGCCGGACCGTACGGCTGACTCCCTGCGCCCTTACGTCAAGGAAGAGGTTCCACCGGCCGCGGCCCAACGCCGCCGCGGTCAGGTCGATGTCCGCGGTGAAGCCCGCGTTCACGTAGCGCTCGCCGTCCGGGAGTCCGGCGACCGTGTGCACCCGCGTGGGGATACGAACTTCCGGGTGGCCCATGTCGTAACAGCGCAGCACCAGTTCGGTAGCCGGGACCAGGGTGTCCACGTTCTCGATGTAGGCGTGGCCGGTCAGCCTCAGCACCCCCTCCTCCTGCCAGCACGCCGACTCGATCCGGTGGCACACCGGTAGCCGGCCGGTGACGTCGAAGGCGCTGTCCGGCACCCCCACCGCCGTGTCGCGGAAGAGCGGGTGATCCCAGTAGATCCGGCCCCCGTCGATGACGTGACCGTACTCGGCGTCCCCCTTCGCGTTGCGGATGACCGTCATCACGTCGTCGAACCGGTCGGCCCGCAGCAGGTGCAGCAACAGCCGGTCGCGCGGCTCGAGTTTCTCGATGACCGGGTCGGTGACCCAGTTCTCCACCCAGTCGCGGACCTCCGGGTAGATGTGCTCGCGGATGTCCTCCTCGCTTTCCCGGAGCAGCAGCCACCACAGCGGACCGCACAACTCCCACTCGACATGCCGCCGCATGATCTGGTCACGCCGTGGCCCCGGCTCCAGATGGCGGGCCACCGTCTCGAAGCACATCCGGGTTCCCCGCATCCGGTGGCTGAGGTTCTGCGCGGTGAGAGTGAGGTTGTTCCCGTTCGCACGGTCGCGGTGGTAGTAGCAGTCGTAGTCCGCGACGACGGATATACCGTCGGCGTTGAGGTACGCGGCAGCGGTGAACGGCTTGTCCTCGGTGTTGCGGAACGGCGGGAATCGCAGGTGCAGCCGCTCCAGCAACGAGCGGCGGAAGAGCTTCCAGCAGCCGAGAGTGCGGTACGCGGCCGAAGAGAATATGTCCGTACGCGGCTGGGACTGCTTGAAGACCGCGGTGGGCACGGCCCGGCCGCCCACCGAGACCATCTTGCCCAGGACGATGTCGGTACTGTTCTCGTCGGCCATGGCCACCATGCGACGCAGCGCGTCGGGGCCCAGGTAGTCGTCGGAGTCGAGAAAGAAGACGAAGTCACCCCGGGCGACGTCCAGGGCGACGTTGCGCGGGATGGCCGCGGTGCCCGAGTTCTCCTGGTGGATCACGCGAAGTGAGGGGCACGTCGCGGCGAGCCGGTCGAGTTCCGCGCCGGTTCCGTCGGTCGATCCGTCGTTCACCGCGATGATCTCGAGCTGGTCCAGACCGATGGTCTGTTCCATCGCCGAAGTGATGCAGTCGGTCAGCTCCGGCATCGCGTTGTAGGCGGGGACGATCACGCTGACTCGGGGTTGGGACATCTCGTTCCTCGGACTCAGTGGAAGTGGTGGGTACTCGCCACCCCCGGGTGTCCATGCCGTTCAGGTACCCGGTCTTCGGCGGTGCCGGAAACCGGGTGCGGCCACTATGGGGGTCGTACTCGAAAGAATTTCGCCGAGTACGCGAGGTTGGACCGCTGAGAGGAGCCGAAGGTTGCATGATCCATGTCTTACGGACGTACCCGTACACCGTCCGGGAGACCGGTTCGAGCCGTTGATCGTGGCATGCCCTGCTGAGGTCCTGGTGGCTCTTCCGTCGGCCACCTTCAGTCCCGGCCGGATGACGTTCTGCGCGAGACCGGTCGTCGTCTCGCGAGGACTACGCCGAGGATGCTCGTCCGAGCACGCGGCCGGGCACCGCCCGGCCCGTCGGCACAAGCGGTTCATTGGCCGAGAGGGCCGTCAGAGTGCGCAGCTCGCTCCGGCCGCCGTACCGCTGCTGCCGTCCCCTTGCCGTCTCCCACGGCCTGTTCGGTGCGGTCCCGTGAGCGGAGTTGGTTGGCGGTGCTCCCGTGCCCGGACTGGGACGCGCCGGGACCGCGGCTGCGTGGCCGCCGTGGCGGCGGCCACGCAGCCGATGCTCAGAACGGCTCGAAGCCGTCGAACTCCCGCTCCGCCTCGTCGCGTTCGGCGTCCCGGTCCCGGCGTCGCTGAGCGGCAGGCCGGGGCGCCTCGAAGCGGTGGTCCTCGCCGCGGCGACCGAGCATCTCCGCACCGGCCATCGCCGTCGGCTCCCAGTCGAAGACGACCGCGTTGTCCTCGGGGCCGATGGCCACGCCGTCACCGTTGCGGGCGCCCGCCTTCATCAACTTGTCCTCGACACCGAGGCGGTTGAGCCGGTCGGCGAGGTAGCCGACGGCCTCGTCGTTGCTGAAGTCGGTCTGGCGCACCCAGCGTTCGGGCTTCTCGCCACGCACCCGGAACAGCCCGTCCTCCTCGCGGGTGACGGTGAAGCCGGCGTCGTCCACGGCCTTGGGCCGGATGACGATCCGCGTGGCCTCGTCCTTGGGCCGGGCGGCACGCGCCGTGCCCACCAGCTCGGCCAGCGCGAAGGACAGCTCCTTCAGCCCCATGTGGGCCACCGCCGACACCTCGAAGACCCGGTAGCCGCGCGCCTCCAGGTCCGGCCGGACCATCTCGGCGAGGTCCTTGCCGTCCGGTACGTCGATCTTGTTGAGGACGACGATCCGGGGCCGGTTGTCCAGGCCGCCGTACTCCCGCAGCTCCGCCTCGATGATGTCCAGGTCGGAGACCGGGTCGCGCTCGGACTCCAGCGTCGCCGTGTCCAGCACGTGCACCAGTACGCTGCACCGCTCCACGTGCCGCAGGAACTCCAGGCCGAGGCCCTTGCCCTGGCTGGCGCCGGGGATGAGACCGGGGACGTCCGCGATGGTGTAGACGGTCTCGCCGGCCGTCACCACGCCGAGGTTGGGGACGAGCGTCGTGAAGGGGTAGTCGGCGATCTTCGGCTTCGCCGCGCTCAGCACGGAGATCAGCGACGACTTGCCGGCGCTCGGGTAGCCGACCAGCGCCACGTCGGCGACGGTCTTCAGCTCCAGGTGGATGTCACGGAGGTCGCCGGGCACGCCGAGCAGCGCGAAACCGGGCGCCTTGCGCCGCGCGGAGGCCAGCGCCGCGTTGCCGAGGCCCCCCCGGCCGCCCTGCGCGGCGACGTACGACGTGCCCTGGCCGACCAGGTCGGCCAGTACGTTGCCCTCCCGGTCGAGGACAACGGTGCCGTCGGGCACGGGCAGGACCAGGTCCTGGCCGTCCTTGCCGGACCGGTTGCCACCCTCGCCGGGCTTGCCGGCCGTGGCCTTGCGGTGCGGGGAGTGGTGGTAGTCGAGGAGCGTGGTCACCGACTGGTCGACGGTGAGGATCACGTCGCCGCCACGGCCGCCGTTGCCGCCGTCCGGGCCGCCGAGCGGCTTGAACTTCTCACGGTGGACGGAGGCACAGCCGTGGCCTCCGTTACCCGCGGCGACATGCAGCTCGACGCGGTCCACGAAGGTGGTCATGGGATGTGCCTCCAGTTACCGGTTACTACTTACTACGGAATGTCTCTTGGTCAACACGCGAAAGGCGGACCCGCTTCCCTTGAGGGAAGTGAGGTCCGCCTCGCGAAAGTTTCCGATCAGGCGACCGGAACGATGTTCACGACCTTGCGGCCACGGTGGGTGCCGAACTGCACCGCACCGGCCTGCAGGGCGAACAGCGTGTCGTCGCCGCCACGGCCGACGCCGGCGCCCGGGTGGAAGTGGGTGCCGCGCTGGCGGACCAGGATCTCACCCGCGTTGACGGCCTGACCGCCGAAGCGCTTCACGCCGAGCCGCTGGGCATTGGAGTCGCGACCGTTCCGAGTGGACGATGCGCCCTTCTTGTGTGCCATCTGTTCTCAGTCCCTTACTTCGCGGCCGCGGGGATCTCAGTGACCTTGATCGCCGTGTACTGCTGGCGGTGGCCCTGACGACGGCGGTAGCCGGTCTTGTTCTTGTAGCGCAGAATGTCGATCTTCTGGCCCTTGTGGTGGTCCACGACCTCGGCCTGGACCTTGATGCCGGCCAGCACCCACGGGTCGCTGGTCACAGCGTCGCCGTCGACGACGAGCAGGGTCGAGAGCTCGACCGTGTCGCCGACCTGGGCGGTGGAAATCTTGTCAACCTCAACGATGTCGCCGACAGCAACCTTGTGCTGGCGACCACCGCTGCGCACGATGGCGTACAAGCGGATCTCACTCTCTCGCTCCGGAACGGCACCCCCGCAGTCCAGCCGCCCGGTGACACACGCGGACAGCCTCTGCCGACCGGGGCCCGTCAGGGCCCGCGCCCGGAAGGAAAGAGGTTTACGGGGATGTGACGCGTCAGTCGACACGCCGACGGTCAAGATTACGGGGCCGTACGACAGGGGTCAAACCGAGTCTCCGGGCCCCGGCGTCCGGCTGTCCCGGGCATCGCCCCCTCAGCCGGCGACCGATGCCACGTACTCGGTGTACGCCTCCTTGGCCCGCGCCGGCGACAGGTCGAGGTGCTCCAGGATCGTGTACCGCCCGGGCCGGGTCTGCGGCGCGAACTCCACGGCCCGCAGGAACTCGTCGTCGCCGAACCCGATCTCCTGGGCCACCACGGGCAGACCGTGCCGGCGCAGCGTCCGGGCCATCAGCAGGGAGGCCTCGTGGTCGCCGCGCAGATACGTCGCGAAGGCCGCGCCGATGCCCACCTGCTCGCCGTGGCTGGCGGAGCGCCTCGGGTACAGCAGGTCGAGCGCGTGGCTGATCTCGTGGCAGGCACCGGACGAGGGCCGGGTGTGCCCGGCGATCGACATGGCGATGCCGGACAGCACCAGACCCTCGGTCAGCACGGTCAGGAACCCGTCGTCGCCGCAGCCGCCGGGGTGGCGCAGCACGGCCTCGCCGGCCTGCCGGGCCAGGGCCGCGGCGAGGCCGTCGACCTTCTCGCCGTTGACCCGGTGGGCCAGCTCCCAGTCGGCGACCGCGGAGATGTTGGAGACGGCGTCACCGATCCCGGAGCGCACGAAACGGATCGGCGCCTCTCGGATCACCGCCAGGTCGACGACGAGGGCGATGGGCGTCGGCACGCCGTACGAGCCACGGCCCGCGTCGTTGTCCAGTATCGACACCGGTGAGCAGATGCCGTCGTGGGAGAGATTGGTGGCGACGGCGACCATGGGAAGGCCGACGCGGGCCGCGGCGAACTTGGCACAGTCGATGACCTTGCCGCCGCCGAGACCGACGACCGCGTCGTAGCGGCTCGCCTTCATGCCGTCCGCCAGCCGCACCGCGTCGTCGATCGTGCCGCCGCCGACCTCGAACCAGTCGGCGCCGGGCAGGGACGGCGCCAGTCGTCGGCGAAGCCGCGCGCCCGAGCCGTCGCTGATCGCCACGGCGAGCTTTCCGGACTGGGAGATCCGCTGGTCCGCGAGGACACTCGCCAGGTCGTCGAGCGCGCCGGGGCGGATGTCCACGACGAGCGGCGAGGGGATGAGCCTCGTCAGTACCGGCACGTGATCTTCTCTCCTCGCGGGGGCGGGAACGGGGGCGGCGGGGCGGTGCCGCACGGTTTCCGGTGATGATGCGCCCCGGAAGGTCCGGGGAAACGTGTGGTCCTGGCCGAACGGACTCCGAGCGGATTCCGGGCGGACAGGACCACACGTACTGCGACAGGTGCCCGATCAGCCCTCGTCGGTGGCGGCCGTGACCGAGGACGACGTCTGCTGGGCAGCCGCCGCGGTCTTCTTCGACGCCGTCTTCTTGGCCGTGGCCTTCTTGGCGGTCGCCGTCTTGGCCGCCTTCTTGGCCGGGGCCTTCTTGACGGTCGTCGTCTTCTTGGCCGCGGTCTTCTCGGTGGCCGGCTCCTCGGAGGCGGGCTTTTCGGTGGCGGCCTTCTTCGCCGTCTCCTTCTTCGCCGTGGCCTTCTTCGCCGTCGCCTTCTTCGCCGTCGCCTTCTTGGCCGTCGCCTTCTTGGCCGTCTTGCGGGCCGCCGCCTTCTTGGCCGGGGCGGTCTCCTCGGCAGTCTCCGCCTCGGGTGCCGTCACGGCCGCGGTCTGCTCGGCCGCCGCCTGCTCACCCGCGTCCTGAGCCGGTGCCGACGGGACGACCATGACGGCCGCCTCCTCGGACGCGGTGGACGTGGTGGGCTTGCGCACGGCCCGGCGCCGCGGACGGGCCGGGGCCGCGCTCTCGGCGGCCGTGCCGGACGGCTCCGCGGAAGCCTCGGCAGCCGCCGGTGCCTCCGTCGCCTGCTCGGCCTGCGGAGCCTGGGCCACCTGCTCCGGCTGCGCGGTCTCCGGGACCGTCAGCACGGCGGCCTCGGCGCCCCCG
This sequence comes from Streptomyces marokkonensis, assembly GCF_039539045.1. NCBI lineage: Bacteria > Bacillati > Actinomycetota > Actinomycetes > Kitasatosporales > Streptomycetaceae > Streptomyces > Streptomyces marokkonensis. Next base: position 14,733 of record NZ_BAABCQ010000135.1, on the reverse strand, counting down.
GGGGAACCGGCCGGTGCGGACACCTTCCGGGTGGCCCGACGGCGGGTACGGCCCTTGGGCGCGGCCTCCTCGGCAGCCGGCGTCTCGACGTCGGCCTGGGCCGGTGCGGAGACGGCCGGGGCCGGGGCGCCGGAGACGGCGTCCTCGACGGCGGCGGGCTCGGCCAGCACCTCGGCGGCGGGCTCCCGCCGCACGGGACGCTCGACCTCCTCCTCGACCGTGACGTCCTGCGCGGTCGGGACCTCGGCGGACGCGGCCTCGGCCCTCGCGGACCTGGCGGACTTCGGGGCACCCGCCGGGGACGACGCCCGCCGGCTCGTACGACGCCGGCCGCGACCGCGCGTGGCGGCGGCCTCGGCCTCGGCGGCGCTGCTGTACAGCTCCTCGTCCGCGCTGAAGTCGGGCGCCGGCAGGGCGATCGGCTCGGCCACCTCGGCGGCGACCTCGGACTCGGCGTCCGCCTCCTGTTCCGCCGTCACACCGGTCTCGACACCGGCCACGGCCTCGTGCTCGTGCGGCTGCTCGCCACCGGCCCGGGCCCGCTTGCGGCGCTTGCCACCGCCGCCGCCACCACCGGCGGCGGTCGGCTGGTCCAGGTGAACGATGACGCCACGGCCGTTGCAGTGGACGCAGGTCTCCGAGAACGACTCCAGCAGGCCCTGGCCGACCCGCTTGCGGGTCATCTGGACCAGACCCAGCGAGGTCACCTCGGCGACCTGGTGCTTCGTACGGTCGCGGCCCAGGCACTCCAGCAGACGCCGCAGCACCAGGTCCCGGTTGGACTCCAGCACCATGTCGATGAAGTCGATGACGATGATGCCGCCGAGGTCGCGCAGCCGCAGCTGGCGCACGATCTCCTCGGCCGCCTCCAGGTTGTTCCTGGTGACCGTCTCCTCGAGGTTGCCGCCCTGACCGGTGAACTTGCCGGTGTTGACGTCGACGACGACCATCGCCTCGGTCCGGTCGATCACCAGCGAACCGCCGCTGGGCAGCCAGACCTTGCGGTCCAGCGCCTTGGCGAGCTGCTCGTCGATCCGGTACGTGGCGAAGACGTCGACCTCGCTGGTCCACCGGGACAGCCGGTCGGCGAGGTCCGGCGCCACGTGGGACACGTAGCCGTGGATGGTCTGCCAGGCGTCGTCACCGCTGACGACGACCTTGGTGAAGTCCTCGTTGAAGATGTCACGCACGACCCGGACGGTCATGTCCGGCTCGCCGTAGAGCAGCGTGGGCGCGTTCGAGCTGCCGCCGTTCTTCGCCTTCTTCTGGATCTCCTCCCACTGACCCTGGAGCCGCTCGACGTCGCGGCGCAGCTCGTCCTCGCTCGCGCCCTCGGCGGCGGTGCGCACGATGACGCCCGCGTCCTCGGGGACGATCCGCTTGAGGATGGTCTTCAGGCGGGACCGCTCGGTGTCGGGCAGCTTGCGGCTGATACCGGTCATCGAGCCCTCGGGCACGTAGACCAGGTAGCGGCCGGGCAGCGAGATCTGGCTGGTCAGACGGGCGCCCTTGTGACCGATCGGGTCCTTGGTGACCTGCACCAGGACCGACTGGCCGGACTTGAGGGCGGACTCGATACGACGCGGACCGCCCGACATGCCGAGCGCCTCGAAGTTGACCTCACCGGCGTACAGGACGGCGTTGCGGCCCTTGCCGATGTCGATGAAGGCGGCCTCCATCGACGGCAGCACGTTCTGCACCTTGCCGAGGTAGACGTTGCCGACGTACGAGGTCGCCTGCTCCTTGTTGACGTAGTGCTCGACGAGCACGCCGTCCTCCAGGACGCCGATCTGGGTGCGCTCGCCGTGCTGGCGTACGACCATGACGCGCTCGACGGCCTCGCGACGGGCCAGGAACTCGGCCTCGGTGATGATCGGGACGCGCCTGCGCCCCTGCTCACGGCCTTCCCGGCGGCGCTGCTTCTTGGCCTCCAGACGGGTCGAGCCCCTGATGGACTGCACCTCGTCGGACGGCTCGCCCTTCTCCCGCGGCGGTCGCGGCTCGCGGACCTTGACGACGGTGCGCTCGGGATCGTCGGCGGACGACGACTCGGCGTCACCGGAGCCGTCCCCGGCACGGCGACGACGACGGCGACGGCGACGGCTGCTGCTGGAGCCACCGCCCTCGCCCGAGGCGTCCTCGCTCTCCTCGGCGTCCTCCTCGGTCTGCTCGGCGGTGTCCTCGGCGTCCTGATCGGCCTGCTCGGCCGCGTTGGGCTCGTCACTGTCGGCCGAGTCGCCGTCGGCGGCATCGCCCCGGCGACGGCGACGGCCGCCCCGGCGACGACGACGGCGCGACCCGGAATCCTCGGACCCCTCCGCGTCGTCGTGGTCCTCGCCCAACTCGTCGGACTCGGACTCGGAGCCGGAGCCGGAGTCGGCGTGCTCGACGGGCTCGGCCTCGCGCTCCGGCTCGTCCGGCGTCACGGCAGCGGCGGCCCGCTCCTCGGCGGCCTCCTCTGCGGCGGCACCCCGGCGCTTACGACGGCGGCGCGACCCGGCGGGCTGCTCCTCCGGGACAACCTCCTCGGTCACCTCGGGCGCCCTCGCCGGCTCGGGCCCGGCCGCCTCGGCGGCAGCCTCGGCCGCGGCCCGCTCGGGCGTCTGGAACTGGGGCTCGGCGAACACGGGCGCCTGGAACACGGCCACCGCGGGACGCGACGGGCGCTTGGGAGCGTCGGCCTCGCCGGACGCCGCGGCGGTCCGCGCCGGCGCGGCGAAACCGGAGGCGGCCTTACGGGTGGACCGGCGGCGCGCACGACGCGGAGCGGCTTCCTCGACGGGCTCGGCGGGCCCGGCGGTCGTATCCGCGGCCTCGGCCGTGGTCTCGGCGGCCTCGGTGGCCTGCGCGGGCTCGCTCACGTCGGCGCCGGTGTCCGCGGGCGCGTCGGTCGGGGCGGACACGCGCCGCGTGGCACGGCGACGGGAACGGCGCGGAGCGGCATCCTCGGCAACCTCGGCCGCTTCCGCGGGGGTGGACGCCTCCACGGTCTCGGCGGCGGCCGACTCCGCGGCGGCGGGCTCAGCGGCTACGGCGGGCCCGGCGGCCGAGGTCACGCTGCGCGTGGCACGGCGACGGGAACGGCGCGGAGCGGCATCCTCGGTCACCTCGGCGGGCGCGGGGGCGGACGCCTCCACGGTCTCGGCGGGCTCAGGGACGGCGGCGGGCTCAGCGGCAGCGGTCGGCTCGACGGGCGAGGTCACGCTGCGCGTGGCACGGCGACGGGAACGGCGCGGAGCGGCGTCCTCGGCGGCCCCGGAGCCCGGCTCGGCCGCGGCGGCCGGCTCGGACTGGGCGGATGTCTCGGGGACGGAGGACGCCGGAAGGACGGTCTCGGCCGTCTCCGCCGACGCCGGAGTCCCGACGGGCGCGGAGGCGCGGCGCACCGCGCGGCGACGAGGCCGACCCGCGGACACCGGCTCCGAAGCCGCCTGGGGCGCCTCGGACACCGCCGCGGCGGACTCCGCGGCTGCCGTCTCTTCCGTCTCCTCGGCCGCGGCGGCCGCGGCGGTCACCTCGGCGGGCGCGACGGTCTTGGCCGACGCCTCGGAGGCGCCGGACGGCGGACCCGCCGGCCGGGACGCGGCCCTGCGCCGCCGACGCGGCGGCAGGGTGTCGCTGGGGGTGTTCGATTCGGCGTCCGTCGAGGTTGTCGAGGACCCTGTGGGTTCGGTCGGTTCGAGCATGCGGGGGTTTCTCCCGTCAGGCTCCCGGGCGCCGCGCCTGGTCCGGCGTCGACCAGGTCGATCGCCAGTGACGTCCGCGGCTCGCGCGATGCGCGTTCGCCGCCGTCCGGGGCGCGGGCGCCGCTCGGAAGCTCTCCGTGTCTTGTCTCGCCGGTTCCGTACCCCTTGTCGTGCACGGCCTGGCGAAAGTCTTGTGGTCGGTGCGCTGCCCGACCCAGGTGGCTCCCGAGTTCGAGGGCGGCGCTACGACGTCCGTCCCTACGCGGAACCTTCCTTACGCCGACGCCTTCGCGACGGCGGAAGCGGCGGCCGGTTGCGGCTCGGGCGCTTCTGCCTCGCGGTCGGGCGCGAGCGGGTCGGTCACCGCACCGGTCTCTTCATCGAACAGCCCCTGCGCCAGCCTGGTCACCGCTGCGGGGACCGGCGGCGCCAGGTCGGCCACGGCGCGAAGACCGGACAGGACGTCGTCGGGTCGTACGGCAGGCGTCACGTGCCGAACAACCAGCCGCAGTATCGCACAGGGCCGGTCGGTCGGCCTATCAGCCGGCGAACCAGGTGTGGTGACGCTCTCGAGGTGCGCGACGGCGGAGCGGGCGTCGAAGGTACGGACACCGTTCTTGGTCCTGCGCTGAACCTCCACGGCCGGGGCCGCGTTGAAGGCCGCCACGGCGCGTTCCGCGTCCGCGGAGTCCACACCGTCCAGCCGCAGCTCCCATACGGAAGCCGTAAGCCGGTCCGCGAGCCCGGAGGTCCGGGCATCGACCGCCTCGACGATGTCGAGCCCGGCGGGCATCGACTCGTCGAGGAGCAGCCTGAGCCGCTCCGGGTCACGCGCCTCGGTGAGCGCGATCTCCAGGTACTCCGCCTCACTGCCCGTGCCGGTGGGTGCGGCATTGGCGTACGACACCTTCGGATGCGGCGTGAACCCCGCCGAGTACGCCATGGGCACCTCGGCGCGGCGCAGCGCACGCTCGAAGGCGCGCTGGAAGTCACGGTGGCTGGTGAACCGAAGGCGGCCGCGCTTGGTGTAACGCAGTCGGATGCGCTGCACCGCGGGTACGGCCGGCGGGCCTTCGGGCTGTCGCTTGCCCAGTGTCGTTCAGTCCTTCGTGAGAGCGGTCGTACTTCTACCAAGAGTACGTGCCTCGGTGGCGGATGGTTCCCGCCGGGCCACCGACCGCTCCTTCACCGGCTCCCCGAAGAGCAACCGGCGGACGTCGGCGCGCGCCTCCCGCACCGACAGCCGGGCGGCGGCGAGCGCCTGCCGGGTCGCCCGCCCGGCACCGCGCGCGGCCTCGGCGACCGGCCGCAGGACGGTGTCCCGCACGGCGTGCCCCACCGACGTCAGGACGCTCCGGTACACCCAGCGCGCCGGCTCGGCGACGGTCCACCGAAAGAGGGTGCCCAGGAACCGCCCGACGGCGCGCGAGACGTACCCCGCGACCCGCCAGGCGTGCCCGAGCGCGTCCAGGACCTCCCTCCCGATGGCGGCGAGCGCCCGGCCGGCCGGAGCGAGCACCCACCGCCACAGCGCGAGAGCGGGCAGCACCAGCAGCACCCGGACGACCCAGTACAGGACCATGCCGACCCCGGTGACGACCGTGCCGAGACCCCGAACCAGTCCCCTGCCGCACCAGGACAGCCCCTTGCCGCACCAGGCGAGCGCGTGCCCGGCCGGGGTGAGGACCCAGGCGTACAACCACCCCGCGGGTACGACGACGAGATACCGCGCGAGCCGGGCGACACCGGCGTGCACCCCGCGCCCGACCGCGGCGCACACGGCACCCACGCCCCTGAGGAACCAGGCGAGCGCGTGTCCCGCCGGCGTCAGCGCACACCGGTACACCCACACCGCCGGCACCACGAGCAGTACGTGCCCGAGCCAGGCCACCCCCTTGACCACCGGCACGACGACATACCGCCACACACCGACCAGCGGCCACACGAAGACGGCCCGCCCGAGCCACGCCAGCACCCGCCCGAACGGCCGCAGTACCGTGTCCCGCAGAAACCGCCCACCCACGACGAGCGCGTCCCACACCATCCTCACCGGCACGACCAGCACCAGGACGACGATCCGCACCGGAACCCGCACCGCGACGGCAAGACGCCCCTCGGTGTCCGCCCGCCGTACCGGTTCCTGCGGGTCCCCCGCGGGGGACCGTTTCCCGAGATCCATACCGACACAGACGCCGGAACGCCCCGCCCGGATGCAACACACCGACGCGCTACCGCGGGACCTGCCGCTTCACCGCCGTCGGCGACACCGCGGCCCTCAGGTGCCGGTGATCGGTACCAGAGTCAGATACGTGATGCCGAGGACGTCGCGGTAGCCGTTGACCCAGGACGACCGCTGGCGGTCGACTCGTTCGCGGGTCTCGTCGGCGAGGGGGTGGTCCGGGTGAGTGGCGAGCCAGAGCTCCGTGTCGTACCGGTAGCCGGACTCGAACTCCTCCCACTCCTCACGGCTCGCCGACTCGATCCAGGCCGGCCGGAAACCCGACTCGACGGCGAGGTCGACAAGCGGTCCGAGCCCCAGGTGGTCGCCTTCGTGCGCGCCGGGCCACATCGCCGCGAGCTCCCCGTCCGTCGGGGAGCGCACCCAGAAGCCCTCGCCGAGAACGACACGCCCGCCCGGGCGGACCAGGCGGCGCAACTCGCGCAGGACGACACCGGGGTCGTACGGCTGCCCGGGGTCGCACAGCGCCTGGCCGGACCCCAGGCAGAGCACCGCGTCCGCCGGCCCGTGCGACGTACCGAGGGCCGACTCCTCCGCGAACTCGACCCGCTCGGCCAGTCCGCGCTCCTTCGCGAGGTCCCTGCCCCTGGCCAGGTCCTCGGCGTTGATGTCGAGGCCCACGCCCGTCGATCCCGGGACCGCCTCCAGAACGCGGAGCAGCAGTTCGCCCCAGCCGCAACCGATGTCGAGGACGGTGGCGGGCGAGGCGGCGGCGACCCGGGCGATCATGCGCCCGGCACGGTCCTCGGAGAGCGGCCCGTGGAAGGTCAGACTGCCGAGACGCGGAGGAAGATCGGAAACTGTCATGGGGCGGACGCTAGTTCCTCCCGAGTGGTATGCCGAACGATTTAAGCGGCAGCCCGTCCGTGCCCGGCACAGCGCCGAACCGGCGGCCGGCCCTTCCCACGGGCTGCCGCCGGTTCGGCACGGAACGCAGCGACCGGTCCACGCCTCGACCGCTCAGGGCCCGTCTCCGGGGGAGCACCGGCCGACGTCGCTCCCGGTCGACGTCCGGGCCGCTCTGTGAAAACGCGTCAGGCGGCCTTGGCCGCTCTCCCCGCCTCCCCTGTTTCAGCTGGTCGGAGCACTGCTCTTGACCGTCAGCGGCAGCAGCTTCTTGCCGGTCGGGCCGACCTGGATCTCTGTGTCCATCGCCGGGCACACGCCGCAGTCGAAGCACGGTGTCCAGCGGCAGTCGTCGACCTCGGTCTCGTCGAGGGCGTCCTGCCAGTCCTCCCAGAGCCATTCCTTGTCGAGGCCGGAGTCGAGGTGGTCCCAGGGGAGGACCTCCTCGTAGCCGCGCTCGCGGGTGGTGTACCAGTCGACGTCCACGCCGAACGGCTCCAGGGCCCTGTCGGCGCAGGCCATCCAGCGGTCGTAGGAGAAGTGCTCGCGCCAACCGTCGAAGCGGCCGCCGTCCTCGTAGACGGCGCGGATGACGGCGCCGGTGCGGCGGTCGCCGCGGGAGAGGAGGCCCTCCACGATGCCGGGCTTGCCGTCGTGGTAGCGGAAGCCGATGGAGCGGCCGTACTTCTTGTCGCCGCGGATCTTGTCGCGGAGCTTCTGCAGGCGGGCGTCCGTCTGCTCGGCGGAGAGCTGCGGCGACCACTGGAAGGGGGTGTGGGGCTTGGGGACGAAGCCGCCGATCGAGACCGTGCAGCGGATGTCGCCGGAGCCGGAGACCTCGCGGCCCTTGGCGATCACGCGGGTGGCCATGTCGGCGATCTGGAGGACGTCGTCGTCGGTCTCGGTGGGCAGGCCGCACATGAAGTAGAGCTTCACCTGGCGCCAGCCGTTGCCGTACGCGGTGGCGACGGTGCGGATCAGGTCCTCTTCCGAGACCATCTTGTTGATGACCTTGCGGATGCGCTCGGAGCCGCCCTCGGGGGCGAAGGTGAGGCCGGAGCGGCGGCCGTTGCGGGTCAGCTCGTTGGCGAGGTCGATGTTGAAGGCGTCGACGCGGGTCGAGGGGAGGGACAGGCCGATCTTGTCCTCCTCGTACCGGTCCGCGAGGCCCTTGGCGACGTCGCCGATCTCCGAGTGGTCGGCGGAGGAGAGGGAGAGCAGGCCGACCTCTTCGAAGCCGGTGGCCTTCAGGCCCTTCTCGACCATGTCGCCGATGCCGGTGATGGAGCGCTCGCGCACCGGGCGGGTGATCATGCCGGCCTGGCAGAAGCGGCAACCGCGGGTGCAGCCGCGGAAGATCTCCACGGACATGCGCTCGTGGACCGTCTCGGCGAGCGGGACGAGGGGCTGCTTGGGGTAGGGCCACTCGTCGAGGTCCATGACGGTGTGCTTGGAGACGCGCCACGGCACGCCCGAGCGGTTCGGTACGACGCGGGCGATACGGCCGTCGGGGAGGTACTCGACGTCGTAGAAGCCGGGGACGTACACGCCGCCGGTCTTCGCCAGGCGGAGGAGGAGTTCCTCGCGGCCGCCGGGGCGGCCCTCGGCCTTCCAGGCGCGGATGATCGCGGTGATCTCCAGGACGGCCTGCTCGCCGTCGCCGATGACCGCGCAGTCGATGAAGTCGGCGATCGGCTCGGGGTTGAAGGCCGCGTGTCCGCCGGCCAGGACGACCGGGTCGTCGATGCCGCGGTCCTTGGACTCCAGCGGGATGCCGGCCAGGTCCAGGGCGGTCAGCATGTTCGTGTAGCCGAGCTCCGTGGAGAAGGAGAGGCCGAACACGTCGAAGGCGCCCACCGGGCGGTGGCTGTCGACGGTGAACTGCGGGACGGAGTGCTCCCGCATCAGCTCCTCCAGGTCCGGCCAGACGCTGTAGGTGCGCTCGGCGAGGACTCCCTGCTGCTCGTTGAGGACCTCGTAGAGGATCATGACGCCCTGGTTGGGCAGCCCGACCTCGTAGGCGTCGGGGTACATCAGGGCCCAGCGGACGTCGCAGGATTCCCAGTCCTTGACCGTGGAGTTGAGCTCTCCGCCGACGTACTGGATCGGCTTCTGCACATGCGGGAGCAGAGCTTCGAGCTGTGGAAACACGGAGGACACAGACTCGGCGGCTTCGGCAGGCATCTCACGGAACCTTCGTTGCTGACAAGGGGGACCATCCAGCCTAACCCGGCGTGGATGGTCCCCCGTACCGCCAGTCGCCCCGGACCGCGAGAGGTCGGCCCCGGTTACGCCGACAACGGTCTCTGCACCGTGATCGACTGGAGCAGGCCCACCGCTATCCACACGGCGAACATGGAGGAGCCGCCGTACGACACGAAGGGCAGGGGCAGGCCGGTGACCGGCATGATGCCGAGCGTCATGCCGATGTTCTCGAAGGTCTGGAAGGCGAACCAGGCGACGACCCCGGCGGCGACGACCGTCCCGTACAGGTCGGTGGTCTCGCGGGCGATCTTGCAGGCGCGCCAGAGCACCACCCCGAGCAGGGCGATGATGAGGCCGGCGCCGAGGAAGCCCAGTTCCTCGCCGGCCACCGTGAAGACGAAGTCGGTCTGCTGCTCCGGCACGAACTGCCCGGTGGTCTGCGAGCCGTTGAAGAGGCCGGAGCCGGTCAGGCCGCCGGAGCCGATCGCGATGCGCGCCTGGTTGGTGTTGTAGCCGACGCCCGCGGGGTCGAGTTCGGGGTTGGCGAAGGCGGCGAAGCGGGCGATCTGGTAGTCGTCGAGGATGCCGAGCTGCCAGACGGCGAGCGCGCCGGCGGTTCCCGCGCCGATCAGGCCGAACACCCACCGGTTGGAGGCGCCGGAGGCGAGCAGCACGCCCAGCACGATGATGACCATGACCATGACCGAGCCGAGGTCGGGCATGAGCATCACGATCAGCATCGGCACGGTGGCCAGGCCGAGGGCCTGGAGCACGGTGCGGTGGTCCGGGTTCGGCCGGTCCCCGGCGTCGACGCGTGCGGCCAGCAGCATCGCCATGCCGAGGATGATGGTGATCTTCACGAACTCTGAGGGCTGCAGGGAGAAGCCGCCGGGGAGCTTGATCCAGGAGTGGGCACCGTTGATGGTCGAGCCGAGCGGGGTGAGCACCAGCAGGATCAGGAACACGGAGAAGCCGTACAGGACCGGCACGGCCGTGCGCAGCGTGCGGTGGCCGAGCCAGACGGTGGCGATCATCAGGGCGAGGCCGATGCCGGTGTTCAGCAGGTGCCGGGTGAGGAAGTAGTACGGGTCGCCCTGGTTGAGTTCGGTGCGGTTGCGGGTCGCGGAGTAGACGAGCAGGGAGCCCATCAGGGAGAGCGCGACGGCGGCCAGCAGTATCGGCCAGTCGAGGCGCCGTGCCATCGAGTCCCGGGCGAAGAGCCGGGTCCACCCGGCCTTCTCGGGCCCGTATCCGGAGACCTGGAAGCTGTTGGCTCCGGTCATGCGTGCGTCCTCCGGTTTCCGCTTCCGCCCGCGCCGCGGCTTCCGCTTCCGCCCGCGCCGCGGCTTCCGCTGCCGCCCGCGCCGCGGCTTCCGCTGCCGCGGGTTCCACCGCCGCGTCGCCGGTGGCGGCGGGTGTCGCGGTTCTCGCCGTTCTGGGCCGGCGTGGTCGCGCCCTGTTCCTGTCCGTCGACGGGGGCGTACTCGTCCTCCGGGGCGGCCTTCTCCGTCGGGAGCAGTTCCTTGACCACGTCCTTGGGCATCTTCGGCGCGGGGATGGTCCCGTCGGTCTTGATCGTCGGCAGTTTCGCCTGCGGCTTGGGCAGCAGCGCCTTCTTGCTGTCGATCTCCCCGTCGTCCGAGACGCCGTACAGCGCGTCGTAGATGTTGCGGACGGCGGGTCCGGAGGCGCCGGAGCCGGTGCCGCCCTGGGAGATCGTCATGACGATCGCGTACTCGTCGGTGTAGGTGGCGAACCAGGAGGTGGTCTGCTTGCCGTGGACCTCGGCCGTACCGGTCTTGGCGTGCATCGGGATCTCGTCCTGGGGCCAGCCGACCTGTGCGAAGCGCCAGGCGGCGGTGCCGCGGGTGGCGACGCCCTCCAGGGCACCGTCCATCTTGGCCAGTGTGGTCTTGCTTATCGGCAGCTTGCCGTGCGCCTCGGGCTCGATCGGGCGGATCTCCTTGCCGTCGGGGCTGATGATCGCCTTGCCGATGCTGGGGTCGTACATGGTGCCGCCGTTGGAGATGGCCGCGTAGATGGTGGCCATCTGGATGGGGGTGGTGAGGGTGTCGCCCTGGCCAATGGAGTAGTTGATGGCGTCACCGGCGCGCATCTTGTTGCCCTCGAGGCAGCCCTCGTACGCGAGTTTCTCGACGTAGGTGCCGTCCTTCTTGCCGGACTTGCACCAGGCGTCCTTGTTGGCCTCCCAGTAGTCCTGCTTCCAGTCCCGGTCGGGGACGCGGCCGGAGACCTCGTTGGGCAGGTCGATGCCGGTCTTCTTGCCGAGGCCGAACTCGTGGGCGGCCTTGTAGAAGTAGTCGTTGGGGTTCTTCGGGTTGTTGCCGCCGTCCTTCTTCCACTCCTGGTGGGCCAGGCGGTAGTAGACGGTGTCGCAGGAGAGTTCCAGGGCGCGGCCGAGGTCGATCGAGCCGTAGCTGGCGGACTCGTAGTTCTTGAAGACCTGGCCGCCGACGGAGTAGGAGCTGGAGCAGTCGTAGCCGCCGTCGAAGTCGTACCCGGCCTCCACGGCGGCGGAGGTGGAGATCACCTTGAAGATCGAGCCGGGGGCCGCCTGGCCCTGGGTGGCCCGGTTGAGCAGCGGGTAGTGGGAGTCCTTGCCGGTGAGCTTCTTGTAGTCGGCGGCGGAGATGCCGCCGACCCAGGCGTTGGGGTCGTAGGCCGGGTTGGAGGCCATGGCGACGACGCGGCCGGTCTTGGCCTCCATCACCACGACCGCGCCGGCGTCGGCCTTGTAGTTCTCGCCGGTGTTGTCGTCGTACTGCTTGCGGGCTTCCTTCATCGCCTCGTTCAGCTCGTACTCGGCGACCCGCTGGACGCGGGCGTCGATGCTGGTGACGAGGTTGGAGCCGGGCACGCCGGGGTCGGACTCGGCCTCGCCGATGACACGGCCGAGGTTGTCGACCTCGTAGCGGGTGACGCCGGCCTTGCCGCGCAGTGCCTTGTCGTACTGGCGTTCCAGGCCGGAGCGGCCGACCTGGTCCGAGCGCAGGAAGGGCGAGTCGGTGTCCTCGGCCTTCTTGATCTCCTCGTCGGTGACGGGCGAGAGGTAGCCGAGGACCTGGGCGGTCCGGGAGCCGCCGGGGGCGGCGTAGCGGCGCATGGCCTCGGGCTCGGCGGTGATGCCGGGGAAGTCCTCGGCGCGTTCGCGGATCTGGAGGGCCTGCTTGGGGGTGGCCTCGTCGGTGACGGGGATCGGCTGGTAGGGCGAGCCGTTCCAGCAGGGCTGGGGGGTCTCGGCGTCGCACAGCCGGACCTTGTCCATGACGTCCTGGGGTTTCAGGCCGAGGACGCCGGCGAGCTTGGTGAGGACGGCCTCGCCGTCGTCCTTCATCTTCAGCAGGTCGGTGCGGGAGGCGGAGACGACGAGCCGGGTCTCGTTGTCGGCGAGTGCCACGCCGCGGGCGTCCAGGATCGAGCCGCGGGGGGCGGGCTGGACGACCTGCTGGACGTGGTTGCCGGACGCCTCCGCGGCGTACTCGTCGCCCTGGCGGATCTGGAGGTACCAGAGCCGGCCACCGAGGGTGGCGAGGAGGGAGAGGACGAGGATCTGGATGACGACGAGCCGGGTCTGGACGCGGGTGCTGCGGCCGGTCTCCGGAATGTTACTCATGGGCGCAGCCCATTCCGTTGAGGGTGGTGGTGGGCGACGGGTGGGAGCTGGTCACTGCGGCTGCCTCCCCCGCTCAGTGTGTGTACGTGTCGAAGCGGTCGTACGTGTCATGGCGGTCGTCCGTCTCATGGCCGTCGTCCGTCTCATGGCCGTCGTCCGTCTCATGGCCGTCGTCCGTCTCGTGGCTGTCGTCCGTCTCGTGGCAGTCGTACGGCCGGCAGGTCGTCGTCACAGCCGCTTGACCCCCTTGATGCGTCCGGCCCTGGCGACCCGCGCACGCGCCGCCCTGGCCCGCAGTCCGTTGCGCTGGCCGCCGATGCGCAGCCCCGTGCCGCCGGAGAGCCAGCCGGAGGCGATGTCGGTCTTCTGGCCCGCGGAGTTGGTCTCGGCCAGCGGGTCGTTGTCGGCGCGTCTGGCCAGGGCCATGACGCCGGGGACGACGAAGGGCGCGAGCAGCAGGTCGTACAGGGAGGCCGTGAACAGCAGGCTGGGCAGGCCGACATGGCGGGCGGCGGTGTCGCCGACGAGGGCGCCCACGCCGGCGTAGAGCAAAGTGGTGCCGATGGCGGCGACGACCACGACGGCCATGGGTCCGGTGGCCGACCTGAGCCGGCCGTTCTCCGGTTTGGCGAGGCCGGCGAGGTACCCGACGACGCAGAGCACGAGGGCGTAGCGGCCGGCGGCGTGGTCGGCGGGCGGGGCGAGGTCGACGAGCAGTCCGGCGCCGAAGCCGATGAGGGCGCCTCCGACGTGGCCGTAGACCATGGCGAGGCCGAGGACGGTGAGCAGCAGCAGGTCGGGGACGGCGCCGGGCAGGTGGAGGCGGGCGAGGACACTCACCTGGAGCACCAGGGCGACGACGACCAGGGAGACGGACAGCAGGATCCGGTTGACGCGCATGGGGTGAAGGCTCCTACTGCTCGGTCTGCTCGGTCTGCCGGCCCTGCTCGGTCTGGCCCTGCTGGGTCTGGCCCTGCTCGGTCTGGTCCTGCTCGTTCGCCTCGTTCTGCGACTGGCCGTCGACGGGGGCTCCGGGGGACGGGGTCACGGTCACCGTCACGGTCGGCCTGGGTTCCGGCTTCGGCTTGTCCGGGAGCACGGTGTCCCGCGGATCCTTCTGCGGGGCCTGGACGACGACGCCGACGATGTCGAGCTTGGTGAAGCTGACGAACGGTGTGACGTCGAGGGTGCGGGTCAGGTCGCCGCCGGAGGGGTCGACGCGGGAGACGTAGCCGACCGGGACGCCGGGTACGAACGGCTTGTCGGACTGGGAGCCGAAGGTGACCAGGCGGTCGCCCTTCTTGACGTCGGCCTTGCCGTTGAGGAGTTCGACGCGCAGGGGGCGGCCGCCCTGGCCGGAGGCGAAGCCGAGTTCGTCGCCGGCCTCCATCCGGGTGCCGACGGTGAAGTCGGGGTCGTTGGCGAGCAGCACGGTGGCGGTGTCCGGGCCGACGGTGGTCACGCGACCGACGAGGCCGTCGCCGTTGAGGACGGTCATGTCACGCTTGATGCCGTCATTGGCGCCGGCGTCGATGGTGATGGTCCAGGAGAAGCCCTGCGCGGCTCCTATGGCGATGACCTGGGCGCCCTTGATGCCGTACTGGCCGGCGCCGGCGAGCCCGAGCATCTTGTCGAACTGCTTGAGGCGGCTGCGGCCGCGCTCGTCGCTGCCGAGCTTCGCCTTCAGGGCCGCGTTCTGCGTCTCCAGTTCGGCGAGGCGGTCGTGCCGGTCGCCGGAGTCGCGGATCGCGGAGACCGCGTTGCCGACCGGGTCGACCGCGGACGCCACCCCGTTCTCGATCGGGCCGAAGACGGTGGCCGCGGCCTGCCGGGCACCGTCGACCGGTGAGTCCTCCCCACCACGGATGTCCACCGTGATCAGTGCGAACGCGATGGCGATCAGCAGCACCAGGAGCAGCCGGCTCTCTTTCGTGTCCCTCACGTGCGGCGGCCGTGCCTTCCTCGTCGAATTCGGGAATTACGTGGCGGTGTTCAGGAATTCAGGTGATTCGGTACCTGAGGTACATGCGCGGTACTGCGGTGGTTCCCGCGGTCGTCGCGGCGGTGCTTGCCGCGGGAGCTTGCGGCAGTGGTTGCGGCTGTTGTTGCGGCTGTTGTGTTAC
>NZ_BAABCQ010000134.1:0-22030 GCF_039539045.1 Streptomyces marokkonensis | reverse complement strand
GGCTCAATTGGCGGATGGCCCCACGCAAACCCCTCTACCGTGTGAGGCGTGAGCAGCAGCGGCCTCATCTACGCAGTCATCGTCGGGGCCTGGGCCGCCTACTTGGTGCCGATGTGGCTCCGTAGGCAGGACGAGCTGAACGAGGCCCGTCCGACGGAACGCTTCAGTACCGCCATCCGGCTGCTGTCCGGACGAGCGGGCATGGAGCGCCGTTACGCCAAGGACCTGCGGTCGCGCTACGCCGACGAGGCGGAGCCCGACGCCGACGCCCCGGACGCCGTCACCGACTCGGTGGACGTCCGGGCGTTCGCCGTGTCCAGAACCCGACGTCACACCCGGCCCACCGCCCCGCAGCAGCCCGCGGAGCGGCCCGGACCGGCGGGCCAGGACGCGAGCGGGCGTCCGCACGGCCGCAGACCCGGAGAGTCCACCGACCCTGGAGAGTCCACCGACCCCGGGCAGTCCACCGACTCTCGGCAGTCCTCTGCGGCGGGACAGCCCCACGAGGCCGGTGCGGGCGCGGGGCGCAAGCGCGTGCCGCAGGCCCGGCGCGCCCCCGTCTCACCGGCGGCCGCGGCCCGCGCCCGGCGCACCAAGGCGCTCGCCCGCCGTCGGCGTACGACGGTGATGCTGTTCCTGGCCTTCACGCTCGGCTCGGTCGTCGCGGCGGTCGGTGGACTCGCCTTCCTGTGGGCGCCCGGGGTGCCCGCGGTGCTGCTCAGTGCCTACATCGCCTACCTGCGTTCGCAGGAACGCCACCGGTTCGCCTTCCAGATGGACCGGCGTCAGGCCGAGATCGCGGCGCAGCGGCTGCGCGACGGTGCTCGCCGGCCCCGTCGGCGTGCGCCCGCCGACCCCACGGCGCCCGCGGACACCGTCGGCGACCCCGACGCGGAGGAGCCGGACGACGGCCCCGAGGCGGAACTCGACGCCGGCCTGTCGGCGCTCGCGGCGGACCGGCGCGCGTTGGTGGAGCAGACCGACCACGCCGAGTGGGTCGACCAGCAGCGCGAACGCCGGCGGCGGCCGCAGGGCGACAGCTGGGACCCGGTGCCGGTCCCCCTGCCCACCTACGTGACCGCGCCGGTCGCCCCCCGGGCCACGCCCGACGTGGACCTCGCGGCGCCGGACGCGTGGAGTTCGGCACGCTCGAGTGCCGTCGCCGACCAGGAGGCGGCGGCGACCGGCCCCGCTCCCGACAGTCCGGCCTCCGACCGCCCGTCCGCCGACGCCGAGGAGCGGCCGGAGGTCCCGCGGCGCAGTGGCGCCCGCCGTGCCGCGTCCGCCCGCCGGGCCCGGGAGCGCGGCCGGACACCGCTCTTCGACCAGTACGAGGACGGGGACCGGCCCCGCGCGGCCAACGAGTAGCCCCCGGCGCCCCCGGACGGCCCCCGCCAGGGGCGCTCCGCCGGGGCCGCCCCCTCGCGGGTCCCGGAAGCGATTTTTGAGCAGGCCGGTAGGGGTGCTAAAGTTTCACTCGTTGCAAGGGCCTGTGGCGCAGTCTGGTAGCGCACCTCGTTCGCATCGAGGGGGTCTGGGGTTCAAATCCCCACAGGTCCACGCACATTGACGGGATCCCGTTCGATCATCACGATCGAACGGGATCTTCGTCGTTTCCAGGAGTCGTGACCGGGCCCCGTGGGGGTCTAGCCGCCCACGGGGCCCGCTGCCGCCCGCCTTGCTGTGTCTGCGGGCGCCTGCGGATCGGTCACGTGTGCCTACGGGTGCCCGCGCACGCCTACGGAACCTCTAGGGCCTTCGCGTAGCAGAGGCTCTCCTCGTGGAAGCGGTAGTAGCCGAACTTCCCGCACGGCTCGTAGCCGCTGGAGGTGTACAGGGCCACGGCCTCCGGCTGCTTGGTCCCGGTCTCCAGCACCATGCGGGTCCGGCCCGCCGCACGGGCGTCCTCCTCCAGGGCGGCCAGGATGCGCCGGGCCAGTCCTCGGCCGCGCACCTGCTCGACCACGAACATGCGCTTGAGCTCGGCGTCCCCGTCGAGATTGCCCTCGTCGTTGGCGTCCTGGCCGCGCCAGCCGCCGGAAGCGACCGGCACGTCGTTCTCGTCGTACGCGATGAGGTACAGGCCGTTCGGCGGCGCGAAGTCGGACGGGTCCAGGTGTGTGGCGTCGCCGCCGTCGCCGTAGCGGACGTCGTACTCGGCCTGGACCTCGTCGTTCAGCTTCATGGCGTCGGGGTGGTCGAAGGGGACCCGGCGTATGTTCATGCTTCCTACCGTCGAATCGATGCGCTGTCTGGAGCGGGACATCGTCCAGTGTGCCGGTGTCGCGCCCGTCGCCCGCTGTGACGGGCGCGACACCGGGGCTACCGCTTCCTGCGGCTCCGGCAGAGCGGGCAGCGGCAGGGCGGCCATGTCGGGGAGTCGGGGATCCGGTCGGGGTCGCCGCCACCGGCGTAGGCGCGCTCCCTGGTCCGGCCGCTCTCGCGTCCCTCCGGGGTGACGCGGTAGGTGCTGATCGTCAGGCGGGATCTGCCCGGCTCGGGCGGGGTACCGGCGTTCACGCCCGGCCCGCCTCGGTGGACCGTGTGGTGTCGAGCTCGGCGTGTTCGGGTGACGTGCGCATCAGGCGGCCCTCTTCGCGCCGATCACATGGCGGTCCAGGTCGAGGCCGAAGTCGGCGGCGATGACGAGAGTAAGTCGGCGGCGGCGCCGGCGTGCACGCTCGCAGGCGACGACGTAGGGGCGTACGAGGGTTGCCGCCCCGCCGTCGAGAGGCGTGTCCGCGCCGTACGGGGAGCGGGGGAGGGAGAGACGGGCTGTGGCGGTACGGGCGTCTTCGGTGTGCGGGGTCACGGTGCGGATGCTCGCCCGTCGCTGCCCGGTGGCGGGCAGAAGCAGGGGCAGAGCCCAGAGAATGGTGTCATGTGTTGTCAGGTGGCTGCATATGACAAAAGGCATCGTCGTAGGTTCAATGAGGTCGTTAGGTGACCGTTGACCTCGAAGGACCCGAGCCCCTGTACGAGCAGATCGCCGCGATACTCGCCGCCCGGATCGCCGACGGAACCTACGCACCCCGCCGCAGGGTCCCCTCGGAGGCGGGCATCTGTGAGGAGTTCAACGTGTCCCGCCCGACAGCGCGGGCGGCCCTGCAGCTCCTCGGTGAGCGCGGCCTGATCATGACGGTGCGGGGTAAGGGCTCGTTCGTCGTCGAGCCGTCTGCCGAGGGTTCCCAGGGCGACACACCCTCCAGCCCCTGACCCCGCCGTCGCCGGGCGGGGCCCGGTGCGGCGGCAGGTATCGTGCCCTGGTGCTCACCGTTACCTCCGTGAATGTGAACGGTCTGCGCGCCGCCGCGAAGAAGGGCTTCGTGGAGTGGCTCGCCGACACCTCCGCCGACGTGCTGTGCCTCCAGGAGGTGCGGGCCGAGCCCCAGCAGTTGCCGGAACACGTTCGGACGCCCGAGGGCTGGCACGTGACGCACGCCCCCGCCGCCGCCAAGGGCCGCGCCGGGGTCTCCCTCTACAGTCGCCGCGAGCCCGACCGCGTCCAGGTCG
The DNA here is from genome assembly GCF_039539045.1 of Streptomyces marokkonensis. Classification (NCBI taxonomy): domain Bacteria; kingdom Bacillati; phylum Actinomycetota; class Actinomycetes; order Kitasatosporales; family Streptomycetaceae; genus Streptomyces; species Streptomyces marokkonensis. The sequence continues at coordinate 18,517 of NZ_BAABCQ010000134.1, read as the reverse complement.
GATTCGGCTCGACGGAGTTCGACACCAGTGGCCGGTACGTCGAGGCCGACCTGCCCGGTGTGACGGTCGCCTCCCTCTACCTGCCCTCCGGCGAGGTCGGCACCGAGCGCCAGGACGAGAAGGTCCGCTTCATGGACGAGTTCCTCGGCTACCTCAAGGGACTGCGCGAGCGTGCCGCCGCCGACGGGCGCGAGGTCGTCGTCTGCGGTGACTGGAACATCGCGCACCGCGAGGCCGACCTGAGGAACTGGCGCGCCAACAAGAAGAACTCCGGCTTCCTCCCGGAGGAACGGGAGTGGCTGAGCCGCGTCCTCGACCCGGCCGAGGGCGGCTACGTCGACGTCGTGCGCGCCCTGCACCCGGACGTCGAAGGACCGTACTCGTGGTGGTCGTACCGTGGGCGGGCCTTCGACAACGATTCAGGGTGGCGCATCGACTATCACCTGGCCACTCCCGGGCTGGCCGCCAAGGCGGTCAAGGGCCATGTCGAGCGCGCCGCGACGCATGCCGAGCGCTGGTCCGACCACGCGCCGGTCACGGTGGTCTACGGCCACTGACTCCCTAGTCCGTCCGCTTCTGGAACCGTCGGTCCATCGCCAGTGACAGTTCCGCCTCCACCACGCTGCGGGCCAGCGGGCGCAGGCGGTGGAGGTCCTGCTCGGGGGCGTGGCGCAGGATCAGGCCGGTGAAGAGGTCGGCGAGGGCGTCGGCGTGTTCGCGGACGCGGGCGCCGGCCCGGAGGACCTCGCCGAGCGGGATGCCCTCGCGGACCAGGGCGGAGGAGACCTCCAGCAGGCGGTGGCTGATGTGGACGAGTTCGTCGCCGTCGGTGCCGAGGTAGCCGAGGTCCATCGCGGCGGCCAGGTTCTCGGGGGTGACCTCGCCCTCGAAGCGGGCGGCGAGTTCCTCGGGGGTGAGGCGGACCGGGGTCTCCTCGGTGGGTTCGCCCAGGCCCAGTAGGTCGCCGACGTCTCGGCCGTGGTCGAAGGCGTCGGCGAGTTCCGCGATGCCGTTGAGGGTGTGGCCGCGTTCCAGCAGGGCGGCGATGGTGCGCAGGCGGGCCAGGTGGTGGTCGTCGTACCAGGCGATGCGGCCCTCGCGGCGGGGCGGCGGGATCAGTTTGCGTTCGCGGTAGAAGCGCAGGGTGCGCACCGTGATGCCGGCCAGTCCGGCCAGTTCCTCCATGCGGTATTCACGCTTCTCGGTCACGCCCCGACCCTAAGTCGTACCGGCGGTAACTTTCTTCGGTCCGACCCCTACCCATGAGTACGGAGCTGTTCTACTCTCCCCATTGCGCCAGTGTTCACTGGCGGAGTTCTGGGCGACGCGTGGAGGCTTCGGGATGGCCGAGCACGAGCAGGTGCAAGAACACGTCCGGGTGGCGGTGGTCGGGTCCGGCTTCGGTGGGCTGGGGGCCGCGGTGCGGCTGCGGCGCGAGGGGATCACCGACTTCGTCGTCCTGGAGAGGTCCGGCAGCGTAGGCGGCACCTGGCGGGACAACAGCTACCCCGGGTGTGCCTGCGACGTGCCGTCCCACCTGTACTCCTTCTCCTTCGCGCCCAACCCCGAATGGCCGCGCGCCTTCTCCGGCCAGGAGCACATCCGGGCCTACCTGGAGCACGTGGCCGACACCTTCGGGCTGCGCCCCCACCTCCGCTTCGACTCGGAGGTGCGGCGGATGGCGTGGGACGGCGAGCGGTTGCGGTGGGAGATCGAGACCGCGAGCGGCCGGCTGACCGCCGACGTCGTCGTCTCCGCCACCGGGCCGCTGTCCGACCCCAAGGTCCCGGACATCCCGGGCCTGGAATCCTTCCCCGGCAAGGTCTTCCACTCGGCCCGCTGGGACCACGACTACGACCTCACCGGCAAGCGCGTCGCCGTGATCGGCACCGGCGCCTCCGCCATCCAGATCGTGCCGGCCATCCAGCCGAAGGTGGGCGGCCTCACCCTCTTCCAGCGCACCCCGGCCTGGGTGATGCCCCGCATGGACCGGGCGATCAGCGGCGCCGAGCGCGCCCTGCACCGGGCGCTGCCCGTGACCACCAAGCTGCGCCGCGGGCTGCTGTGGGGCATCCGGGAACTCCAGGTGCAGGCCTTCACCAAGCACCCGGGCGAACTGGGCTTCGTCGAGCAGATCGCCAAGCGCAACATGGCCGCCGCCGTCAAGGACCCGGCGCTGCGCGCCAGGCTCACCCCCGACTACCGCATCGGCTGCAAGCGCATCCTGCTGTCCAGCGCGTACTACCCGGCGCTCGCCCGGCCCAATGTCGACGTCGTCGCGAGCGGGCTCGGTGAGGTGCGCGGCTCGACCCTCGTCGCCTCCGACGGCACCGAGGCCGAGGTCGACGCGATCATCTTCGGCACCGGTTTCCACGTCACCGACATGCCCATCGCCGAGCGGGTCGTGGGAGCGGACGGGCGGACCCTCGCCGAGACCTGGAAGGGCGGGATGGAGTCGCTGCGGGGCGGCTCGGCGGCCGGCTTCCCCAACTTCATGACGATCATCGGGCCCAACACCGGCCTCGGGAACTCGTCGATGATCCTCATGATCGAGTCGCAACTGAACTACCTGGCCGACTACCTGCGGCAGATCGACGTCCTCGGCGGCCGGGTCGCTCTCGACGCCCGCCCCGCCGCCGTGCGGAACTGGAACCACCGGGTGCAGGAGCGCATGAAGCGCACCGTGTGGAACACCGGCGGCTGCACCAGCTGGTACCTGGACGCGAGCGGTCGCAACACCACCGTCTGGCCCGGCACGACCGCCGAGTTCCGGCGCGCGACCCGGCGCGTGGACCTCGCGGAGTACCAGGTGGTGCGCCCGGCCGTGGCCGAGCAGCCGGCCTCGGGGGCGGACGCGGACGCCGAAGCGGCGCCCGGCGCGGACGCGGATGCCGAAGCGGCGCCCGGCGCGGATGCCGAAGCGGCGCCCGGCGCGGACGCGGAGGTGGGCGCGTGAGCCGCCTCCCGCACGTCGCCGCCGGGCCGTACGCCCCGCCCGTCCCCGCCCACGAGCTGACCGTCACCGCCGCCGACGGCGCCCGGACACACGTCCAGGTGCACGGCCCCGAGAACGCCCCCGCGGTCGTTCTCGCGCACGGCTGGGCCTGCTCGACCGCCTTCTGGGCGGCGCAGATCCGCGCCCTGGCCACCGACCACCGCGTCATCGCCTACGACCAGCGCGGCCACGGCCGCAGTCCTGCCAACCCGGCGTGCGGCACCGAGGCTCTCGCCGACGACCTCGAGGCCGTCCTGGAGGCCACGCTCGCGCCCGGCGAACAGGCCGTGATCGCCGGACACTCCATGGGCGGGATGACGGTGATGGCCGCCGCGACCCGGCCCGCGGTGCGCGCGCACGCGGCGGCCGTCCTGCTGTGCAGCACGGGCAGTTCCCGGCTGGTGGCGTCCTCGACCGTCGTGCCCCTGGGGGAGGGCCGGGTGCGGACCTGGCTGACCCGGCGGGTCCTCGGGTCCCGCGCGCCGCTCGGACCGGTCACACCGGTCACCCGCCGGGTCCTCAAGTACGGGACGATGGGCCCCGGTTCGGCCCCGCACATGGTCGACGCCTGCGCCCGCGTCGTGCACGCCTGCCCGCGCGGGGTGCGGCACGCCTGGTCCCAGGTGCTCGATCTCCTCGACCTCGACCACGGTGTACGGGAGTTGAGGATGCCGGTCGAGGTCGTCGTCGGCACCGCCGACCGGCTGACCCCGCCCGCGCACGCCCGCGCGCTGGCCGCCGCGCTGCCCAACTGCGTGGGCCTCACGGAGCTTGTGGGCATCGGTCACATGACGCCGGTGGAAGCGCCGGACCTGGTCACCGGGAAGATACGCGCCCTCGCCGCCACCCACCTGCCCGCCGACCGCATCGAGAACGCCGAGAACGCCGCACACGCCGAGGAGAGCGCATGAGCAGCCTGAGCAGCAGGGGGAACGGCAAGGGGAGCGGCAGGGCGAGGCTGGAGGGGCGGGTCGCCGTCGTCACCGGAGCCGCGCGGGGCGTCGGGGAGCTGCTGGCCCGCAAGCTGTCCGCGCGCGGGGTGAGGGTCGCCCTGGTCGGCCTCGAACCGGACGCGCTCAAGCAGGTATCCGCACGGCTGCACAGCGACAGCGACCACTGGCACGCCGACGTCACCGACCACGAGGTGATGGCCCGGGTGGCGGCGGAGGTCGAGGAACGCTTCGGCCGGATCGACATCGTCGTCGCCAACGCGGGCGTCGCCACCGGCGGGCCCTTCGTCGACTCCGACCCGGACTCCTGGCGGCGGGTGATCGAGGTCAACCTGATCGGCTCGGCGGTCACCGCCCGCGCCTTCCTGCCGGCACTGCTGGAGAGTCGCGGCTACCTGCTCCAGGTCGCGTCCCTCGCCGCCATCACGCCCGCGCCGATGATGAGCGCCTACTGCGCCTCCAAGTCCGGTGTCGAGGCGTACGCGCACTGCCTGCGCGGCGAGGTCGGCCACCGGGGCGTGAAGGTCGGCGTCGGCTACCTGTCCTGGACCGACACCGACATGGTGCGCGGCGCCGACCAGGACGACGTCATGCGCGAACTGCGGCAGCGGCTGCCCTGGCCGTCCAACAAGACCTATCCGCTGGGTCCGGCGGTCGACCGGCTCGTGGAGGGCATCGAGCGCCGCTCCGCCCACGTCTACGCGCAGTGGTGGCTGCGCGGCATGCAGGGCGTGCGCGGCTACCTGCCGTCCGTCCTCGGCACCGTCGGGCAGCGCGAGATGCGGCGCTTCGGCGACCGGCTTGACAGCGTGCGCACGGGCCTGGTCGGTGCGGGCGGAGCGGCCGACGAACAACGCTCGACCAGCGCGGTTACCGTACGTAAGTGATCGACATGCGCAGGGTCACGGCCCATGTGAATCTGATCGGGCCAGGCCGATCCGGCCGGGCCCGAACATCACAGGAGTGAACCCACATGGGTATGAAGGATCAGTTCCAGGACAAGGCCGAGCGCATGCAGCAGCAGGGCAAGCAGCGGGCCGACCAGGCCAGGGAGCAGTTCCAGAACCGCGACCGCCGCCGCGACGAGGACGAGACGGACCCGTCGTCATCCCGTCGCCAGGAGGCGGGCGAGCGGGGCCAGTCCTCGCGCCGCCGTGACGCGGACGAGCGGCTCGAGGAGAGCTTCGACGCCTGACGCGCCGCCGCTGAGCCGAAGGGGCGCCTCCCATCGGGAGGGCGCCCCTTCTTCATGTCTTCATGCCATGCCCGTGGACCGCGACGGCCCGTGGTCCGCGACGGCCCGTGGACCGCGACGTCACGGCCTCGGCGGCAGCTGCGGTCGCGAGCGGTCCGGTACGTCGTCGTAACCGGGCGGCGTGGCGGGCGGATCGGTCTCCAGCAGCTCCAGCGCCAGCCGGACCGCCTCGTCCAGCACCGGGTAGCGGCCCTCGGCCCAGTCCAGCGGGGTGCGCATCGCCGCTACGTCGGGATCGACGCCGTAGTTCTCCACGGACCAGCCGTACGTGTCGAACCAGGCCGCGTTCATCGGCACCGTGATCACCGTGCCGTCGCCGAGGCGGTGCCGGCCGGTCATGCCGACCACCCCGCCCCAGGTGCGCTGCCCGACCACCGGGCCGAGCCGCAGCAGCTTGAACGCGGCCGTGATCATGTCGCCGTCGGAGGACGTCGCCTCGTCCGCGACCGCCACGACCGGCCCGCGCGGGGCGTTGGAGGTGTAGGACTCCGGCTGCGCGTCGCGCGTCAGGTCCCAGCCCAGGATGGTACGGGTCAGCTTCTCGATGACGAGTTCGCTGATGTGCCCGCCCGCGTTGCCGCGCACGTCCACGATCAGCGCGGGCCGGGACACCTCCATGCGCAGGTCCCGGTTGAACTGCGCCCAGCCGGAGCCGCCCATGTCGGGGATGTGCAGGTAGCCGCACCGCCCGCCGCTCAACTTCCGTACCACCTCACGGCGTTTGGTCACCCAGTCCTGGTAGCGCAGGGGACGCTCGTCGACCAGGGGGACGACGGCGACCCGGCGGGACGGTCCCGGGCCGCCTTCCGCCGGTGCGAAGGTCAGCTCCACCGTCGTACCGCCCGCACCCGCCAACAGCGGATACGGTCCCGTCACCGGGTCCACCGGCCTGCCGTCCACGTGGGTCAGTACCGCTCCTTCGCGGATGCCCGTGCCGGCCAGCGGCGAGCGGGCCCTGGAGTCGGAGGAGTCGCCGGGCAGGATGCGCCGGACCGTCCAGTGGCCGTCCCGACAGGCGAAGTTGACGCCGAGCAGGCCCTGTCGGCGCTGGTAGTGCGCCGGGCCCTCGTTGCGCCGGGCGGCGGCGACGTAGGCGTGCGAGGTGCCGAGTTCGCCGAGTACCTCGCGGAGCAGATCGGCGAACTCGTCCGGGGAGGCGACCCGTTCGAGCAGTGGGCGGTACTGGCCCAGCACCGCGTCCCAGTCGATGCCGCACATGCCGGGGTCCCAGAAGTAGGCGCGGATCAGGCGGCCCGCCTCGTCGTACGCCTGGCGCCACTCGGCGGCCGGGTCGACCTCGTGCAGGATGCGGCGCAGGTCGATCCAGGTGGTCGAGTCGCCGTCGCCCGCCTCGGTCGCCGGTACGGCGCGCAGGTCGCCCTCGTCGAGCACGACCAGGCGGCTGCCGTCGCCGCTGACCCGGAACCAGTCCAGGTGGTCGACCAGTTCGGACTTCCTCGCCTTGGCGAGGTCGAAGTGCTCCAGCGTGGGCTGTTCGCTCGGGTCCGCCGGATTGGCGAAGGTCTCGCCGAGCGCGCCCGAGATCGGCCAGCGCAGCCAGACCAGGCCGCCGCCGACGACCGGGCACAGCGTCGAGTACTTGGACGCGGTGACCGGGAACGGCGTCACCCGGGACTCCAGTCCCTCGGCCTCGACGGTCACCGCGCCGCCCTCACCGGTCTCGTCCTCCAGCGGGTCCAGGCCCCCGGCGGCGGGGCGGCCCTCCGGGTTCAGCGCGAAGGGGGAGGGGGTCGCGGAGGACAGCGGCACCAGGTAGGGGCGGCAGCCCAGCGGGAAGGACAGGTCCCCGGTGTGCACGTCGTACACCGGGTCGAAACCGCGCCAGGAGAGGAAGGCGAGGTAGCGGCCGTCCCTGGTGAAGACCGGGTTCTCGTCCTCGAAGCGGCCGTTGGTGACGTCGAGGACGAGGGGGCCCTGTTGGCCGTTCTGCCCGCTGTGGCCGTTCTGGCCGGTGTGCTCGCCCTGCTTGTACCGGCCGTCGATCCGGGCGATCTTGATCTGCCGCAGCGAGCGCCCGATGCCCGGGTGCGACCAGGTCAGCCAGGCCCCGTCCGGGGAGAAAGCGAGGTCGCGCACGGGGCCGTTGGCAGACCTGATCAGCTCGGTGACCTCGCCGCCGGGGGCACCGGTGAGGCCGCCCGCGTCGCCCCCCACCGCGCCGGTGTCGGCATCCGCCGTGGCCGCTTCCTCCTCGGGGATCCCGGCATCCGCCGTGTCCACCGCCTCCACCGGTGTCCCGGTGTCGGAAGTCTCCGCCGGGGTCTCGGTGCCCAGCGCCTCCGCGGGGATCCCGGCATCCGCCGTGTCCAGCGCCAGGGCGACCTCCGCGTCCTCCTCCGAGACGTCGAGCAGCAGCAGCCGGCCGTCGTGCGAGGCGATGGCGAGCCGCTCGCCCGCGGGGTCCGAGACCAGCTCCAGGACCCGGCCCAGCTTCCCGGAGGCCAGGCGCCGGGCCGCTCGGCCCCCGGTGGCCCGGGGCAGGTGGGCGATCTCGACGGCGTCCTCGCCCTCCGCGTCCGTCGCGTACGCGATCCGTCCGCTGGCCCCGAGCATCTCCGGCAGCCGCACCCGTACCCCCGGCGTGTCGGCGAGGGTGCGGGCCGGGCCGTCGCGGTGGGTGAGCCAGTACAGGCTGCCGCGTACGACGACGGCGCTCGCGCGGCCCGTCTCGTCCACGGAGATGCCGCCCACGTGCTGGGCGGCGGGCACCTGGTACGTACGCCGTCCCACGCGCGGCCCGCTCAGCCGGACGTCGAGCCGGCGCGGCACCGAGCCGGACGCCAGGTCGTCGACGATCCACAGGTCGCCCGCGCACTGGTACACCACACGGTCGCCGTCGCTCGCGGCGTGCCGGGCGTAGCAGGCGTCGTGGTCGGTGTGGCGGCGCAGGTCGGAGCCGTCGTGGGCGCAGGAGTAGAGGTTGCCGACGCCCTCGTGGTCGGAGAGGAAGGCGATCCGGCCGCCGACGAACATGGGGGAGTGCAGATGGCCCCGGAGGTCGGGCAGGAGCCGTCGGCCGTGCAGCCAGAGCCGGCCCGTGGCACCGCCCCGATAGCGCTTCCAGGCGGCCGGTTCGTGCGGCGGAGTGCCCGTGAGGAGCAGGGTCCTGCGCTCCCCGTCGAAATCGGCGGCCTGGACGTCGGTGACCGGCCCCCAGGGCAGTTTGCGGCCCGGGTCGACGTCGGGAGTGACCTTGTAGGCCCAGGTCAGATGGGAGAAGGGCTCTCCGTGCGAGGCGACGGCGAGGATGGCGGCGGGGCTGTCGGAATCGGGCGGCGACCAGCCGCAGACCCGGGTGTCGAGGCCGCCCCAATGGGTGAGCTGCCGTCCGGGGCCGCCGTCCACCGGCACGAGGTGGACCTCCGGCACCAGACTGCGCCAGCTGGTGTACGCGATGTGGCGGCCGTCGGGCGAGAAGCGCGGGTGGCCGGCCTTGGTGCGGTCGACGGTGAGCCGCCAGGCACGGCCCGGACTGTCGAGATCCGCGAGCCAGAGGTCGTCCTCGGCCACGAAACACAGTTGACCGCCACTGAGGTGCGGAAGGCGCAGATAACTCACCTGCCCCATGCTTTGCCGGGGGCCGGGCCCCGGCAACTCGGCCCGCCACTTATGAGTATCCGACGACCGTGACGCAGGCCACGAACGAAACCGTTTCGTTTCGTTAGAGAGGTGGAGTACATTCGTCCTGTACGAAACGGTGTCGTTCACCGAAGTGGACGACGGAGTGGAGGACGAGAGGAGCGAATGGGATGACCGTGGTCACCGCCGCGCGCCGCAGTCGGATCACTCCCGAGCGCGAGGCCGAGCTGTACGAGGCCGTGCTGGATCTGCTCCGGGAAGTCGGCTACGACGCCCTCACCATGGACGCCGTGGCGGCCCGCACCCGGTCCAGCAAGGCGACGCTCTACCGCCAGTGGGGCGGCAAGGCCGAGCTGGTCGTCAAGGCCGTGCGGCACAACAAGCCCGGTGAGATCGGCGAGGTCGACACCGGCACGCTCCGGGGCGATCTGCACGCGCTGATCGCCCACGACGACGACTGCACCATGGAACAGAACTCCGCCCTGATGCGGGGTCTGGCCATGGCGCTCCACCAGAACCCGGACCTGCGCCAGGCCTTCCGGGAACAGCTCATCGAACCCGAGATGGTGGCGCTCCGAGGCCTGCTGGAACGCGCCGTCGACCGGGACGAGATCAGACCGGACTGCCCGGCACTGGACTTCCTCGTGCCCATGCTGGTCGGCGGTTTCGCCACCCGCGCGCTGCTCGAGGACCAGCCACCGACCAAGGCCTTCCTCACCTCCTACATCGACGCCGTGATCCTCCCCGCCCTCGGCGTCCCCACCACCTGACACACCCCTGACACGTTCCCCCCGACACGTCATCCCCTGACGTGTCGTCCCCCTGACACGTCCCCCATCTGAGCCCCATCTGACGTCACCGCTCACGTCGTCGGGCCGATCACCCCTGCCCTGAAGATCCCACGACCTGACCGGGAGTACGCCCTCGTGGCCACGTTCCTCTACAAACTAGGCCGGCTCTCCTTCCGCCGGCGGCACTTCGTCGCCCTGATATGGGTGGCGCTGCTGACGCTCGCGGGCGTCGGCGCTGCCAGTGCCCCGCCCGCCGGCACCACCTCCTTCTCGATCCCCGGCACCGAGGCCCAGAAGGCCTTCGACCTGCTGGAGGAGCGCTTCCCCGGCACCAGCGCCGACGGGGCGACCGCACGCGTCGTCTTCAAGGCACCGTCCGGCGAGAAGATGACGGACGCCGGGAACAAGGCGACCGTCGAGGAGACCGTCGGCGAGCTGGCGGACGGCTCCGAGGTCGCCTCGGTCGCCGACCCGTACACGGGCAACGCCGTCAGCCAGGACGGCACGATCGCCTACGCGTCGGTGAAGTACGACGTCTCCGGCATGGAGCTGGAGGACACCACCAAGGACGCCCTGGAGGACGCCGCCCAGCAGGCGCGCGACGCCGGGCTGAGTGTCGAGATCGGCGGTGACGCGCTCCAGGCCGTCCCGCACACCGGCACCACGGAGATCATCGGCATCGCGGTGGCCGCCGTCGTCCTCGTCATCACCTTCGGCTCGCTGGTCGCGGCCGGTCTGCCCCTCCTCACCGCCCTCATCGGCGTCGGCATCGGCGTCGCCTCGATCACCGCGCTGGCCAGCGCGCTCGAACTGGGCTCCACCACCTCCATCCTGGCGATGATGATCGGCCTCGCGGTCGGCATCGACTACGCCCTGTTCATCGTCTCCCGTTACCGTGCCGAACTCGCCGACGGGCGGGAGCGCGAGGAGGCCGCGGGCCGGGCGGTCGGCACCGCGGGCTCCGCGGTCGTCTTCGCCGGACTCACGGTCGTCATCGCCCTGGTCGGTCTCGCGGTCGTCAACATCCCGATGCTGACCAAGATGGGCGTCGCGGCGGCCGGCACCGTCGCCATCGCGGTCCTGATCGCCCTGACGATGGTCCCCGCACTGCTCGGCTACGCCGGCCGCAGGGTCAAGCCGGCCGGCGCGAAGAGCAAGCTCCTGGGCGGCGCCCGCGAGGGCTCGGACCGGCGCACGGGTTCGGACAACGACAACACGGAGCGGCAGCCGAAGGAGAACCTGGGCACCCGCTGGGCGCGCTTCGTCGTCCGCCGCCCGCTGGCCGTCCTCCTCCTGGGCGTCATCGGCCTCGGGGCCGCCGCGATCCCCGCGGCCTCCCTGGAACTGGGCCTGCCCGACGACGGCTCCCAGCCGACGTCCACCACCCAGCGCCGGGCGTACGACCTGCTCTCGGAGGGCTTCGGCCCGGGCTTCAACGGTCCGCTGATGGTCGTCGTGGACGCCAAGGGCAGCGACGCCCCGCAGCAGGTCTTCACCGACGTGTCGAACGAGATCAAGAACCTCGACGACGTCGTGGCGGTGACCCCGCCCGCACCCAACAAGGGCGGCGACACCGCGACGATCACCGTGGTCCCGGACTCCAAGCCGTCCTCCGTCCAGACCGAGGACCTGGTGCACGCCATCCGTGACGCGGGCGGCGACATCGAGGCGAAGACCGGCGCGGAGACCCTGGTCACCGGCTCGACGGCGATGAACATCGACGTGAGCGAGAAGCTGAACGACGCGCTGCTGCCGTACCTGGTCCTGGTCGTCGGCCTGGCCTTCCTGCTCCTGATCGTCGTGTTCCGCTCGATCCTGGTCCCGCTGAAGGCGGCCCTCGGCTTCCTGCTCTCCGTCATGGCGGCCCTCGGCGCCGTCGTCGCGGTCTTCCAGTGGGGCTGGCTGTCCGGCCTGATGGGCGTCGAGGAGACCGGTCCGGTCATGTCGATGATGCCGATCTTCATGGTCGGCGTGGTCTTCGGCCTGGCGATGGACTACGAGGTCTTCCTGGTCACCCGTATGAGGGAGGCCTACGTCCACGGCGAGAAGCCCGACCAGGCGGTCGTGACCGGCTTCAAGCACGGTGCGAGGGTCGTCTCGGCCGCGGCGGTCATCATGATGGCGGTCTTCGCGGGCTTCATCGGCTCCGGCGAATCGATGATCAAGATGATCGGCTTCGGCCTGGCGATCGCCGTCTTCTTCGACGCGTTCGTCGTCCGCATGGCCATCGTCCCGGCGGTCCTCGCCCTGCTCGGCAAGAAGGCCTGGTGGCTGCCGAAGTGGCTGGACCGCGCGCTGCCCAACGTGGACGTCGAGGGCGAGGGCCTGCGCACGGCCGAGGAGCGGGGCTCGGGCCCCGACGAGGACCGGGAGCTGGCACGCACCTGACGTTCCACCTCTGACAGCCTCCGACAGGACTGACAGTCTCCGACAGGACCGGCTCCGACAGGACCGACGGCCTCCGACAGGACTGACAGGGCTGCCAGGGGAGGACAACAGACCAGCCGGTGAGGGCTTCCGTGGGGACGGGGCTGCCCTCACCGGCTTCCTCTTGCTCTTGCGCGGGGGTGCCGAGACCCGGTCGCCTGCCCGCTGCACGTACCGTTACGGTGCCCAGCATGACGACGACCGACGACGCCTCCGAGACCCCCGCCGCCCACCCCCGTTTCGCCGAGGCCCTGCGCGGACTCGGCCTCGGTGCACTGGCCGGACAGGCCCGGCGCTTCCCGGAGGCCACCCGCACCGCCGCCGAGGCCGCCGCAGCGATCGGGTGCGATCTGAACCAGATCTGCAAGTCGCTCATCTTCGCCGCCGACGGAGTGCCGGTGCTGGTCCTCATGGACGGCGCTTCCCGCGTCGACCTCGAGCGGGTCCGGGAGGAACTCGGCGCCGGAAAGGTCACCCGGGCCAAGGCCGACGTCGTACGGGAGACGACCGGGTACGCCATCGGCGGCGTGCCGCCCTTCGGCCACCGGAACAGGACCCGGGTGCTCGCCGACCGTTCCCTCCTCCGCCACGAGGTCGTCTGGGCCGCCGCCGGCACCCCGTACGCCGTCTTCCCGATGGAGCCCGAGGAACTGGTCGCCACCGCCGGCGCCACCCTCGTGGACGTGCGCGAGCGCCCCGAGTGACCCCGATGGTGCGTACGGCGGCGGCGAGGAGCACCCTGGAAGGAGGTGTTCCGGAGGTCCGGAGGTGATCGTCATGATGCACACCGCAGTGGGATGGCATGTCGAGCTGGAGTTCATGGAGGACGACCAGCACACACGGGCGGCCGCGATGGTGCGGCTGCCCGACGGCAGCGAGGTCCGCGGGCACGGCCACGCCAGCCGTCACCGCGTCGACGCCAATCAGCCGAGGGTCGGCGAAGAGGTCGCGGGGGCGCGGGCGTTGAACGAGCTGGCGATGCAACTGCTCACCAAGGCGCACGAGGACATCGACGCGGCGTCGGGGAGGACCTCACACCCCATCCACGTCTGAGCCGGTCCCGGTCCGGGGCAGTGATGCCCGCACCGCCCGTACCAGTGCCTGCGCCCGCGGGTCCGCCGTGACGGTCTTGCGGAAGCCGTTGGTGACGTAGCCGAAGGCGATGCCCGCCTCCGGGTCGGCGAAGCCCAGGGCGCCGCCGCGGCCCGGGTGGCCGAAGGAGCCCGGGGACAGGAACGGGGACGCGCTGCCGTGCAGCATGTAGCCGAGGCCGAAGCGGGTGCCCACGACGAGGACCCGGTCCGGACCGGCCGACTCCTCGGCGCGGGCCCGTTCCACCGTGGCCGCGTCGAACAGGCGCGCGTGCCGCGTCACACCGTTGCCGTTGCCGTCGGCTTCGCCGTCGACCTCGCCGATCAGCGCCGCGTAGAAGCGGGCCAGCCCGTCGGCCGTCGCGATGCCGTTGGCCGCGGGGAGGGCCGCCGCCCGGTACGCCGGGTCGTTCTGGTCGGGGAAGGGCGTGATCGCGGCGAAGGCGCGGCGGGTGAGCGAACCGGGGTCGGCGTAGGCCTCGGTGACGGAGCGTTTGGGACGCAGGCGTGGTCCGCTTCCCGACGGTTCGGGGTCCTCGAGGCGTCCGACGCGCCCGGCCCGGCCCGCCGCCTCCTGGGCGGCGGGCAGGCCGAGCCACAGGTCCAGACCCAGCGGCCGGGCGATCTCGTCCGCGATCCATTCACCGGTGCTCCGCCCGCCCGTCGCCCCGCGGACGAGTTCGTCGAGCAGCCACCCGTACGTGAGCGCGTGATAGCCGTGGTCGGTGCCCGGCTCCCAGACGGGTTCCTGGGTGGCGACGGCCTCCGGGCCCCGCGCCGGGTCGAGCGCCTGTTCCGGGGTGAGCGGGTGGTCGAGGACCGGCAGCCCGGCCCGGTGGTTCAGCACGTGCCGGACCAGCACCCGCTCCTTGCCGTGCGCCTTGAAGCGGGGCCAGTACTCGGCCACCGGCGCGTCCAGGTCCAGCACCCCGCGCTGGTGCAGCAGCAGCGGTACGGCGGCGGCGACGCCCTTCGTCGCCGAGCGCACGACCTGGGCGGTGCCCCGGCGCCACGGTGCGGTGCCGTCCGTGTCGTCGACGTCCCTGGTTCCGCCCCACAGGTCGACGACCTTGCGCCCGTCCCGGTAGACGGTGACCGCCGCGCCCCGGTCGCCCAGCGCCGTGAAGTTCCGTACGAACGCGTCCCTGACCGGCTCGAAACCCTCGGCCACTGTGCCGCGCACATCCACGATCGCTTCCACGTCCACCACCGGGTCCACGCCCGCGCCCACGCCCACGTCCACGTCCACTTTCGTACGTCCCTTCCGACCCACTGCGACAGTCGGTGCAACCGTCTTCGGCCGTCCGCGATTCCGGGAACGGGGCCAAGGCCGATCTCACATGTGATATATGGCCCGAAGGGTGTGGTGCGGGAAATATGGGACATTGGAGTAGGTGGCGTACGGGGTGGGCGCACGCCTTTCGCAACGGCGGCACAACGGCGGCACAGGGTAAGGGGCGATCCGATGTCCGTAGTCGAACAGTACGCACGAGCCCGCGTCCTGACGGACTCCGACAGCCCGGACGAGGGCGACGGCGGAGCCATACCCGTCGTGCTGCGCTACGACCCCGACCGTGACCCGCGATCCGTCTGCGTCGGTCTGCCCGCGCGGGGCCGCGCTCCCGGCTCCCGCGAGTGGGTCTTCTCCAAGGCGCTGCTGGAGCAGGGGCTGAGCACGCCCACCGGGACGGGCGAGGTGCGGGTGTGGCCGTGCGGGCGGGTGCAGGTAGTCGTCGAGTTCCACACCCTGCAGGGCTGCTCGGTGGTCCAGTTCGAGTCCAGGGCGCTCATCCGGTTCCTGCGCCGGACCCGCGCGGCGGCGGCGCGGCCGGTGGTCCACTGAGCCACCGGCCGCGTGTTCCCGCGCGCTGCCGGTCAGCCGGCGTTTCTCAGCAGTGCCGCGACGATCGGTCCCGCGGTGTCGCCGCCGTGACCGGCCTGTTGGACCACGCCCGCCGCGGCCAGGTCGCCCCGGTACGCGGTGAACCAGCCGTTGGGCTTCTCCTGGCCGTCGACCTCGGCCGAGCCGGTCTTCGCTCCGGCGTCACCGCCCACCCCGGCCATCGCCTCGGCCGCGGTACCGTACCCCGCCGTGTAGGACATCAGCTCGCGCATCTGTGCCAGCGTGGACGCGGACATCGTGCGGGAGGCCCTGGCGAACTCGCGGCCGTCGACCGACCGGGCGACCAGGTACGGCTGGTGGAAGCTGCCCGACTTCACGGTCGCCGACACGGACGCCATGTTCAGCGGGTTCATCCGCACCCCACCCTGGCCGATGAGGGAGGCGGCCATCGGGGCCGCGCTCTGCACCGGCACCGAGCCGTCGAAGGTGGGCACGCCGACGGACCAGTTGTTCATGGACAGGCCGAAGACCTCCTTCGCCTGCTTGGTCAGGTCGTCGTTCTCCAGCTTCGGGGCCTGGCTGATGAAGGCCGTGTTGCAGGAGCGGGCGAAGCTCGCCCGGAAGGTGCCGTCCTTGATCTCGAACTTGTCGTCGTTCTGGAACTTCCAGCCGCCGTAGTCGAAGTACTTCGGGCAGGGGTGCTTCCTGTCCATCGACGCCAGGTTCTTCTCGATCAGCATCGAGCCGGTGACGACCTTCATCGTGGAGCCGGGGGCCAGTGAGCCCTGGAAGGCGGTGTTGAAGCCGTGGCCGCCGTTGGCGACCGCGAGGATCTCGCCCGTGGAGGCGCGCAGCAGGGCCACCGACGCCCGTGCCTTGCCGGCCACCTGCTTCTCGGCGGCGGCCTGGAGGGCGGGGTCCAGGGTCGTCCGCACGGTGCCGGGCGTGCCCTCGCTCAGCTCCAGCAGGGTCTTGTCGGAGGCCTTGGCCGCCTTGGACTCCTTGCCGCGGACCACGCGCAGTTCGACGCCCGGGGTGCCGCCGCCCTTCTTGCCGTACTTCTCGCGCAGGCCGTCCAGGACGGTACCGAGCGACGGGTACTTCGCGGCGGTGATCTCCGCGCCGTCCCGGTCCAGCGCCTTGACCGGCGGCGCCCCGGCCTCCCCGGTGACCAGCTTGTCGCCGTCCTTCAGCTCCGGATGGACGACGGAGGCGTGCCAGTCGACCCGCGGCTCGCCGTCGCCGGCCCGGCGTACGACGGTCAGCGCGCTGTCGTACGCCAACGGCTCGGCCGTCTTCTTGTGGGCGACGGTGGCCTTCACGGAGAACGGGACCTTCTCCCCGGCCGGGGTGCCCGCGGTGAACGTGGCGTCCTTGACGCGGGCGTCCTTGGTCCAGCCGGTGAGCAGCGCCTTGGCGGCCCCGGCGTCGTCGGTCGCGGCGGCCGCCCCGGCGACGTCGCCCTGCTGCCAGGCGGTGAGGAACCGCTGGGCCGTGGAGGTGACCTCGGTGGCCGACAGGGGGCCCGACTTCACCTCCTCCTCGGCCGCCGAGGCCGCCGCGGCCGTCGTCCGCGCGGGGTCGTCGGCACCGGTCCCGCCGCCGTACACCGCGTAGGCACCGAATCCGGCGCCGGCCACGACCACGGCGGCCACACTGCCGACCACGGCGGGTTTCGTCCTCCGCCGCTCGCCGGCGGCCCTTCTGCTGCCCACTGCGTCCCCGTTCCTCCGCGCGCTGCCCGTCGGGGACGGGGCCGGCGGTGCCCTCGTTGCTTTTGCTTCATGCTTTCAACGACGGCGACCACATTAGGGGCTTTCGTCCGGCCCGTCCGACCGGATTCAGCCTCCCGCGCGCAGTACGTCCGCCACGATCGGGCCGGCCGCGTCGCCGCCGTGGCCGCCGTCCTCGACCATGGCAGCCGCCGCGACGTCGCCCCGGAAGCCGGTGAACCAGCTGTCGGACGTGGCCTTCCCGTCGGCCTCGGCCGATCCGGTCTTGGCGCCGATGTCGCCGCCGAGTCCGGACATGGCCTCCTGGGCGGTGCCCTGGGTGGCGGTGAGTCGCATCATCTGCTTGAGCTGCGTGGCAGTGCTCTGCGGCAGGCCCTTGGCGGTGGCGAGCTTCCGGTCGTCCAGGCCGGGCGAGACCAGGTAGGGCTGGCGGAACTCGCCGGTGACGGCGGTCGCCGTCACGGACGCCATGTTGAGCGGGTTCATCTGGACCTGGCCCTGACCGATGGCGTTCGCCGCGCGGTCCGGGCCGCTCACGGCGGGGACCTTGCCGTCGAAGGAGACGACACCGGTCTTCCAGTCGTCGCGTCCCAGCCCGAAGCGCTCCTCGGCCTCCGCCGTCAACGAGGCGTCCGTGAGCGGTTTCTCGTCGATGAGCTTGATGAAGCCCGTGTTGCAGGACCGCATGAAGGTGTTGGCGAGGGTGGCGCCCTCGTTGGCCGGCATGCCGGTGAGGTTCTTGAAGGTCTGGCTCTGCCAGGTCGCCGTGTCGGGGCAGGGCGCCGGGCCGTTCATCGAGGTCACGCCGTTGTCGATGAGCATCGCCGCGGTGATGATCTTCATGGTGGAGCCGGGGGCGACCCGTCCCTGGAAGGCGGCGTTGAAGCCGTCCGCGCGGTTGTTCGCCACGGCCAGCACCTCGCCGGTGCTCGGCTTGACGGCCACCACGGACGACTCGCCGTACTGCTTCACCGCCTTCTCGGCCGCCGCCTGCACGCTCGCGCTGAGCGTCGTCTCCAGCTTGCCGGGCTTGCCCTCGGCCAGGGTCAGCAGCGGGGTGTCCGCCCCGCCGCCGTTCCCGTGACGGACCACCAGCTCCACGCCGGGGGTACCGCCCGCCCGGTCGCCGTACTTCTCCCGGAGCGTGGTGAGGACCGGGCCGAGCGAGGGGTACTTCTCCTTGGTCAGTACGGCGCCGTCGCGGCCGACGGCCTGGATCTGCGGGGTCGCCGACTCCCCGGTGACCAGGGTGTCGCCGTCCTTCAGGTCCGGGTGGACGACGGAGGGCTGCCAGTCGACCAGCGCGCGTCCGCTGGTCTCGCCGCGCACCACGGTCAGCTCGCTCTTGTACGTCAGCGGCTCGGACGCGCCCTCGTAGGACACCTTCGCCTTCACCGTGAACGGCACGGCGGTGCCGGTCGTCGTACCGGGCGTGATCTCGACGCCGGTGATGTGCGCTTCCTCGCCGTACGCCGCCAGCAGCGTCCCGGCGACCGCGGAGTTGTTCGTGTGGGACGCAGCCGCCGTCGCGTCACCCTTCTCCCAGGCTGTGAAGAACTTCTCCGCCGTCTCCTCGACCTCGTCGCCGCTCGGCGGTCCGCTCTTGGCCGACCCTCCGGAGGCCCCCGAGCCCCCGTCCAGAGCCGACACCACGTTGTAGGCGCCGTACCCGGCCCCGCCCACCATCACGGCGAACACGCCGCCTATGACGGCGGCCTTCACCCCCTTGCGCATCGCGCTTTCCCCTCCCGTGGGTGTCTCTGTGGTGTTTTCTGAACGCGTTCAGAAAACGTTGATCGACTCCGAACAGTATGCGGGGCAGGGGGCGGGAG
>NZ_BAABCQ010000133.1:0-22111 GCF_039539045.1 Streptomyces marokkonensis | reverse complement strand
CGCGAGACCTGCGCATTACCTTCTCTTTACACTCGACGGGGATGGTGACTCGTGAACCGCCCCAGGGGAGGACGATCACGGTGAACAGGACCACGGCGTACGCCACGACCTCGGGTCTCGCGCTGCCCAAGCAGCCCGTCGGCCCGGCACCGGAGGCGTGCGCCGAACTGCCCGCACCCGTCGTCCGCGACCTGCGGGACCGGGGCGGCCGCAGCCCGCACGCCCTGCTCTTCGGACCCCGGGACCTGGTGGTGATCACCGGCCTGCCCGGCAGCGGCAAGTCCACACTGATGCAGCGCACCGTGCGCGGAGCGCGCATCGACTCCCAGGACACCCGGGACCGCTGGGACGACCGCATGCCGCGCTTACTGCCGTACGGGCTCTACCGGCCCCTCGTCCGCCTCGCGCACTACGCCGGACTGCGCCGCGCGCTGCGCTCCGGCGAGGGCGTCGTCGTGCACGACTGCGGCACCCAGGCCTGGGTACGGGGCTGGCTGGCCCGCGAGGCCCGCCGCCGCGACGGCACGCTGCACCTGCTGCTGCTCGACGTCGACGCCGACGACGCCCTGGCCGGCCAGCGCGAGCGCGGCCGGGGCGTGTCGCGGTACGCGTTCCTGCGGCACCGCTCGGCCAACACCCGCCTGTTGCGCGCGGTGGCCGAGGGCACTCTGCCCGCCGGCTGCGCGTCGGCGGTGCTCCTGGACCGGGCGGCGGCGGACACGCTCCACCGGATCGCCTTCACGGGGTGAGGTATCCGAGGGCCTTCGTCCCGAGGGCCCCGACCCAAGGCCCCCGACCCACGGACCCCGTCCCGAGGCCCCCGATCCAAGGACCCGCCCGAAGGGTTGTCCGAAGGCCTCGTCCCAAGGAGCCGGCCCCAAGGAGCCGGCCCCAAGGAGCCGGCCCCAAGGAGCCGGTTCCAAGAGGCCGTCCCGAGCCAGGGCCGCGCCCGGCGTCCGGGCCGCGCCCGGCGTCCGGGACAAGCCCTGGGACCGCCGGGCCGGACGGGTTAGCCTTTTCAGCCACAGCAGCGGTACCAGGCAGGCGGTAGGTAGGCAGATGGACTTCCCGGCACAGGCGCACCCCCACCCGCACGGCGGGTGGCCCGGCAACGAGCTGGAGGAGGTGCTGTCCGCCTCCCTCGGCGTGGCGGGCGCCGGTGGCCGGATCGTCGAGGTGCTCGGCCGCAGCTTCGTGTGGATCCCCCTGCCGAACGGCGGCGGTCCGCACAGCGGCCCCCTCGACCTGCCCTCCCTGGAGGTCGACGGCCAGGCCTACGTACCGGTGTTCAGCTCCGAGGAGCAGCTCCGCCAGGTCGCCGGCGCGCAGATGGCGTACACCGTCGCCCCCGCCGCGGAGTTCGCCCGCGGCCTGCCCCCGCAGATCGGCATCGCCGTGAACCCGGAAGGCGTGGTGGGCATCCCGCTGCCGCCGCAGGCCGTGGCCGAGCTGTGCCGGGCCGGCCGCAGCCCGCTGGACGGGCCCGCGTCCGGCGGCCGGGTCCGCCTCTTCGAGCCGGACTGGCAGGACGACCCGGTGGACTTCCTCGCCGCCGCCTCCGCCGAGTTCGCCGCCGTCGGCGTCGTGCGTACCGCCCGCCGCTGCCTCGCCACCATCGAGACCGCCGACCCCGTCATGTTCGTCGGCGTCGAACTCACGCACTGGGAGGGCGACGCCCGCGCCCTCCCGCTGGACGCCCTCGGCCGGGCCCTGACCAAGGCCCCCCCGAAGACACAGGTCAACCTCGTCCTCCTGGAGGCGGCCCAGGACCCGGTCTGCGACTGGATGCGGGCGAACGTCCGTCCGTTCTACGACCGGGACTTGTGACCGCCGGGCAGGGCAGCGCCCGCAGGGGCGCGGGGCCGTATCGACATGCGGCTCCGCCGCGTGGGCGCGACCGGCCACAACGAACCCGCGCGCGCCGACGGACACCGCACCCCGAGCTCGTAGGCGTCCTGCGTCAGGCGGAGCCTTAAGCTGGTTCCACAACCGGGGAACTTCTCGAAGGGGCGATACGCGTGAGCGCCAGCGGCACCACGACCGGACAGGTCGAGCACATGCTGCGCCAGGTGACGCCCGGGCGCTACGAAGCCTACGAGGCGCTGCTGCGTGCGCTCGCCACCCCCACTTCCGGCCAGGTCTGGATGCTGCTCTGGCACGGCCAGGCCGGCTCCCCGGACGCCCAGTACGGGAACATGGAGGTCGAGGGCTACGGCTACGCGCCCTGTGTCACCTCCGCCCAGGAGCTGTCCGCCAGTGGCTGGAACCGGTCGTACGAGGTGGTCGACGGCCTGGAGGCCGCCCGAGCCCTCTACCCGGACCACTTCGGCCTGTGGCTCAACCCGCACGCCCCCGGCGGCGGCGTGGGCATCCCGTGGCTGGACCTGCGCCGCATCGCCTCCGGCCTGGACCGCCAGCCGGCGGGCCCCCTGCGCCTGTCCGAACCGGCCATCGAGATCCCCCAGTTCTACGCCCTGCTCGCGCAGAACGCCCACCGCACCGCGGCGGTCCGCGCGCTGCGCCGCGCCTGGGTGCAGCCGGCGCTGGGAGCGCCGTATCTGGCCATCGGTCTCGACGTGTACGACACGTCGCCGCCCGCCGTCGACGCGGTGCGCGGGATGATGCAGCAGTCCGTCGGCGCGGTGCCGGACGGGCTGCCGGTGTCGACGGTGGCGATGACCGACGCCCACGACCCGGTCGCCATGTGGCTGCGTGCCCACGCCCGCCCCTTCTACGACCGTGAGGCCCACGCGGTCGCCCCCGCCCAGGCACCGGCGGGCGGATACGGATACCCTCCGGCCCAGGGACGGTGCTGACCGTCGCGGGCTCGTCCCGCCCGCACCGGGGCGGACATCTCCGCGCGTAGACAAGGGTGCAAGATCCCGCTTCGCCTCCGATGTCCCAACTCGTCCATGTCCGGCCCCCGTTACCCAGTGTCCGGATAACGGAACACCTCAAACAGCATCACGGTTACGCATCCATTCCCCTTCAAGTCTGGCTACAGATCGCCAAAGCGTTGAAGACTCCCGAAACGAGGAGTGATTGCCCGCTCCTGTGTACGACGGACTGATCACGCCGCTACAGCGGCAAGTGCGGGCCGGCTACCGCCGGTTGAGAGGGGTCCCTGCCAGATGACGGCACCATTGCACGAGCCGACCGCGGAAGCGGCCCCAAGTGCTGCCGAGGAAGCGGCGGTTGCCGGCGCCGAGGCCAAGGCGGTACAGGGACGTTCCCTGGGCCGGATCGCCTGGGAGCGCCTGAAACGGGACAAGCTGGCCCTGACGGGCGGAATCGTGGTGCTCGTCCTCATCGTGATCGCGGTGTTCGCGCCCCTGATCACCTCCCTCTACGGGCAGGATCCCAACGCCTTCAACGAGGACAAGATCGACCCGCTGTTCGGCACCCCCGTGGGGTCCATGGGCGGAATCAGCGGCGAGCACTGGCTGGGCGTCGAACCGGTCAACGGCCGCGACGTCTTCGCCCGCATCGTCCACGGCGCCCGGATCTCACTGCTCGTCGGCTTCCTTTCCGCGTTGGTCGCCGTGGTGATCGGAACCGTCCTGGGTGTCCTGGCCGGCTTCTTCGGCGGCTGGGTCGACGCCCTCATCAGCCGCGTCATGGACGGCCTGCTGGCCTTCCCGCAGCTGCTGTTCATCATCGCGCTGGTCTCCGTCATGCCCGACAACATGCTCGGACTGAGCGGCACGGGCGTGCGACTGCTCATGATGATCCTGGTCATCGGCTTCTTCGGCTGGCCCTACATCGGTCGCGTGGTCCGCGGCCAGACACTCTCGATGCGTGAACGGGAGTACGTCGAGGCGGCCCGGTCCCTGGGAGCCGGACGGTTCTACATCCTGTTCAAGGAACTGCTGCCCAACCTGGTGGCGCCGATCATCGTCTACACCACGATGATGATCCCCACCAACATCCTGACCGAGGCGGCACTCAGCTTCCTGGGCGTGGGCGTCAAGCCGCCCACCTCGTCCTGGGGGCAGATGCTCTCGAGCGCGATCGACTACTACAAGTCGGACCCCACGTACATGGTGGTCCCCGGCGTGGCGATCTTCATCACCGTTCTTGCCTTCAACCTCTTCGGCGACGGCGTGCGCGACGCGCTGGACCCGAAGGGCTCCCGCTGACCTGCCGTACCGGCAAGCGACCCGTGGTTCCCGCACGGGGTCTCTCATCTAATCCGGAGGATCCGAGATCGTGACTACCCAACGCACCTCAGGGCGGCGCAAGCAGGCTTTGGCCGCTGCCGCAGTGGTCGCCGCGCTGCTGACCACGGCGGCGTGCGGCGGCGGCGGCGACGACGGCGGCAACGGCGGCGGCTCGAAGAACGGCGCGGCCACCTTCGACGCGGCCAACAACAAGGTCCTTCAGGCCTCCGAGGCCAAGAAGGGCGGCGAGCTGAAGTTCGCCAGCACGCAGGACGCCGACTCGTGGGACACCACGCGTGGCTACTACGGCTTCATGTGGAACTTCTCCCGCTACTACAGCCGCCAGCTCGTCACGAACAAGACGGAGCCGGGCAAGACCGGCGCCGAGGTCACCCCCGACCTCGCCACCGACGTCGCCAAGGTCTCGGACGACGGCAAGACCTACACGTACACCCTGCGTGACGGCATCACCTGGGAGGACGGCAAGCCGATCACCTCCAAGGACATCAAGTACGGCATCGAGCGCGTCTGGGCGCAGGACGTGCTGTCCGGCGGTCCGACGTACCTCAAGGAGGTGCTCGACCCGAAGGACGAGTACCAGGGTCCGTACAAGGACAAGTCCAAGGACAAGCTGGGTCTGAAGGCGATCGAGACGCCGGACGACAAGACGATCGTCTTCAAGCTGCCGCAGGCCAACTCGGACTTCGAGGAGATGCTCGCGCTGACCTCGGCGTCCCCGGTCCGCCAGGACAAGGACACCAAGTCCAAGTACGGCCTGCGCCCGTTCTCCTCCGGCCCGTACAAGTTCGAGTCCTACAGCCCGAACAAGGACCTCACCCTGGTCCGCAACCCGGAGTGGAAGCAGGAGTCGGACCCGGTCCGCAAGGCGTACCCGGACAAGATCTCGATCAAGTTCTTCTCCAACGCCAACGACCTGGACGCCCGTCTGATCGCCGGCGACTACGACCTGGACCTGGCCCAGACCGGCCTGTCCCCGCAGGGCCGCACCACGGCCCTGAAGGAGCACAAGGGCAACCTGGACAACCCGGTCTCCGGTTACATCCGGTACGCCTCGTTCCCGCAGAACGTGGAGCCGTTCAACGACATCCACTGCCGCAAGGCCGTGCTCTACGGGGCCGACCACGTCTCGCTGCAGACCGCGCGCGGCGGCCCGGTCGCCGGTGGCGACATCGGCACCAACATGCTGCCGCCGGCCGTCCCGGGCTCCGAGGGCCAGAAGTACGACCCGTACAAGATGGCCACCGACAACAAGAACGGCAACGTCGAGAAGGCCAAGGAAGAACTGAAGGCCTGCGGCAAGCCGAACGGCTTCAAGACCACCATCGCGGTCCGCAACAACAAGCCGGTCGAGGTGGCCACCGCCGAGTCCCTCCAGGCGTCGCTGAAGAAGGTCGGCATCGACGTCGAGATCGACCAGTACGACGGTTCGCAGTACGCCAGCGTCATCGGTAGCCCCACGAACGTGAAGAAGAAGGGCTACGGCATCATCATCATGGGCTGGGGCCCGGACTTCCCGTCCGTGCAGGGCTACGGTCTGCCGCTGTGGCACAGCGACTACATCCTCGAGAGCGCGAACAACAACTTCGCGATGATCGACGACAAGAAGATCGACGGTCTGTTCGCGGACTACCTGACGCAGCTTGACGCCGACGGCAAGGCCAAGATCGCCACGGAGATCAACCACGAGATCATGGAGGGCGCGTACTACCTGCCCTTCGTCTTCGAGAAGTTCATCAACTGGCGCTCCAGCCGACTGGCGAACGTGTACACCACTGACGGCTACAGCGGTATGTACGACTTCGTCAACATCGGCCTGAAGAACCCGCAGAAGTAACCGGTACACCCGCCGTACGGCACGAAAGGCAGGTGAAGGCCGGCGCGGCGTGACCGCGGGCCGCCGGACGATCTCCGGCGGCCCTGGTCCGCAGCGGGCCGCAACCCGTGCTCGCTTACCTCATCAGGCGGCTGTTCGCCGCCGCTGTGATGCTCGTTGTCATCATTCTGGTGGTCTTCGGCATCTTCTTCCTCGTCCCCAAGTGGGCGGGCGTCGACATCGCCCTGAGCTTCGTCGGCAAGCAGGCGGACCCCGCCGCTGTCGAAGGAGTGCGGGAGAAGCTGGGCCTGGCCGAGCCGGTCTACGTCCAGGCCTGGGAGTTCTTCAAGGGCATCTTCGCGGGTCGCACCTACGCGGCCGGCGGTGACGTCACCAACTGCTCCGCGCCGTGCTTCGGCTACTCCTTCCGTACCGAGCAGTCCGTCTGGCCGGTGCTGACCGAGCGTTTCCCGGTGACCCTGGCCCTCGCGCTCGGCGCGGCCGTGCTGTGGCTGATCTTCGGTCTCGCCGCCGGTGTGCTCTCCGCGCTCAAGCGGGGCACCCTGTGGGACCGCGGTGCGATGGTCGTCGCGCTGGCGGGCGTCTCCCTCCCCATCTACTTCACCGGTCTGGTCAGCCTCGCGGTCTTCTCCTACGGGCTGGGCTGGATCAACGGTGAGTTCGTGCCCCTGGAGGAGAGCGTCACCGGCTGGTTCGGCGGCATGCTCCTGCCCTGGGTCACCCTGGCCTTCCTGTACGCCGCGATGTACGCCCGGATCACCCGGGCCACCATGATGGAGATCCTCGGCGAGGACTACATCCGCACCGCGCGTGCCAAGGGCCTCAAGGAGCAGGTCGTCATCCGCAAGCACGCCATGCGGTCGACCCTGACCCCCCTGCTCACCATGCTCGGCATGGACCTCGGCGCCCTCATGGGCGGCGCGATCCTCACCGAGACCACGTTCAGCCTCCCCGGCCTCGGCCAGAAGGTGCTGGACGCGATCCAGAACCAGGACCTGCCCTTTATCCTTGGGGTCGTCCTGATCACTTCTCTCGCGGTGCTGATCGCCAACCTCGTGGTGGACGTCCTGTACGCCGTGATCGACCCCCGAGTGAGGCTCGCATGACCGACCTCAGCAAGAGCGGAGCCGCGGTGGGCGAGCCCACCGGCACCTCGCCCGCGCCGAAGGCCTTCCTGGAAGTACGCGACCTCAAGGTGCACTTCCCGACCGACGACGGGCTGGTCAAATCCGTCGACGGGCTCAGCTTCCAGCTGGAGAAGGGCAAGACCCTCGGCATCGTGGGCGAGTCCGGCTCCGGCAAGTCGGTGACCTCGCTCGGCATCATGGGCCTGCACACCGCCGGCCAGTACGGCAGGCGCAAGGCGCAGATCTCGGGCGAGATCTGGCTGGACGGCACCGAGCTGCTGTCCGCCGACCCGGACCACGTGCGCAAGCTGCGCGGCCGTGAGATGGCGATGATCTTCCAGGATCCGCTGTCCGCGCTGCACCCGTACTACACGATCGGCCAGCAGATCGTGGAGGCGTACCGCATCCACCACAAGGTGGACAAGAAGACCGCCAAGCGCCGTGCCGTGGAGATGCTCGACCGCGTCGGCATCCCGCAGCCGGACAAGCGGGTGGACAGCTACCCGCACGAGTTCTCCGGCGGTATGCGCCAGCGCGCGATGATCGCGATGTCGCTGGTCAACAACCCCGAGCTGCTCATCGCCGACGAGCCGACCACCGCCCTGGACGTGACCGTCCAGGCGCAGATCCTCGACCTCATCCGGGACCTGCAGACGGAGTTCGGCTCCGCGGTCATCATCATCACCCACGACCTGGGCGTCGTCGCCGAGCTGGCCGACGACCTGCTGGTGATGTACGGCGGCCGGTGCGTCGAGCGGGGCCCGGCGGAGAAGGTGTTCTACGAGCCCCGGCACCCCTACACCTGGGGCCTGCTCGGCTCGATGCCGCGGCTCGACCGCGACCAGCAGGAACGCCTCATCCCGGTCAAGGGCTCCCCGCCCTCCCTGATCAACCTCCCGTCCGGCTGCGCCTTCAACCCGCGCTGCCCGTACGCCGACGTGCCCAAGGACGACGTCACCCGCACGGTCCGGCCCGACCTGACCGAGGTCGGCAGCAAGCACTGGGCCGCCTGCCACATGTCGCAGGAGCAGCGGGAGCGTATCTGGACCGAAGAGATTGCGCCGAAGCTGTGAGCGAGAACGCCAAGGACGAAGCAGTGGCCATCCCTGCGCAGAGCGACGGCACACAGAGCGAGGCCGCCGGCACCGCCACTCTCGCCGAGGACGCCGCCCCCGGCGAGGTCCTGCTGAAGGTGACCGGGCTGCAGAAGCACTTCCCGATCAAGAAGGGCCTGCTGCAGCGCCAGGTCGGCGCCGTGCGCGCCGTCGACGGCATCGACTTCGAGGTCAAGGCCGGTGAGACCCTCGGTGTCGTGGGCGAGTCCGGCTGCGGCAAGTCGACCATGGGCCGGCTGATCACCCGGCTCCTGGAGCCGACCGCCGGCAAGGTCGAGTTCCAGGGCAAGGACATCACCCACCTCGGGGTCGGCGGCATGCGCCCGCTGCGCCGCGACGTGCAGATGATCTTCCAGGACCCGTACTCCTCGCTGAACCCGCGCCACACCATCGGCACGATCATCAGCGCCCCCTTCCACCTCCAGGGCGTCGAGCCCGAGGGCGGGGTCAAGAAGGAGGTGCAGCGGCTGCTGTCGGTGGTCGGTCTCAACCCCGAGCACTACAACCGCTATCCGCACGAGTTCTCCGGCGGTCAGCGCCAGCGCATCGGCATCGCCCGCGCACTCGCGCTGAACCCGAAGCTGGTCGTGGCGGACGAGCCGGTCTCCGCGCTCGACGTGTCGATCCAGGCCCAGGTCGTCAACCTGCTGGACGACCTCCAGCAGGAGCTGGGCCTGACGTACGTGATCATCGCGCACGACCTGTCCGTCGTCCGGCACGTCTCGGACCGGATCGCGGTGATGTACCTCGGCAAGATCATGGAGCTGGCCGACCGCGACCTGATCTACAAGACGCCGATGCACCCGTACACCAAGGCGCTGATGTCGGCGGTCCCGATCCCGGACCCGTCCCGCAAGTCGGCCAAGAGCGAGCGCATCCTGCTCAAGGGCGACGTGCCGTCGCCGATCGCCCCGCCGAGCGGCTGCCGCTTCCACACCCGGTGCTGGAAGGCGACGCAGATCTGCACGACGACCGAGCCGCCGCTGAAGGAGCTGCGTCCCGGCCAGCAGGTCGCCTGCCACCACCCGGAGAACTTCGAGGACCAGGCCCCGCAGGACGTCGTCCTGCTCTCCGACGCCAAGGAGGCGGCGGAGCTGGTGTCGGAGAAGGCGCTGGCGGATTCGGCCGCGACCTCGGCGGCGGTGGCCGCGGAGGTCGAGTCGGACGAGGCGGACGAGGCGGAGGCCGAGCGCACCAAGGACGCCGGGGCAGCCGAGGACACCGAGGCCACCGAGGACACGGGGAGCGGTGACAAGCCCGGCGCCGAGGCCGCCGAGGTCGCCGAGAGTGCCGACGGCGCCGACGAGGAGCCTCCTGCCAAGGGGAAGCCCGGGAAACCGGGCAAGTCGGGGAAGTGACTTTGCCCTGCCGATGAGCCCCTGCCTTCGTTTGTAAGGCGGGGGCTCATCGTCGGGTAAGAATGGAAGGGTGTACGAGCAACTCTTCACCCCAACCGTCCAGCACACGCTCGACCTGGTCGGCATCTTCGTCTTCGCCATCTCCGGCGCGCTGCTGGCCGTACGCAAGAACTTCGACGTGTTCGGCATCGCCGTACTCGCCGAGGTCACCGCGCTGGGCGGCGGGCTGTTCCGGGACCTGGTCATCGGCGCCGTACCGCCGGCGGCCTTCACGGACCTGGGGTATTTCATCACCCCGCTCTTCGCCACCCTGCTGGTCTTCTTCCTTCACCCCCACGTGGAGCGCCTCCAAACCGGCGTGAACATATTCGACGCGGCCGGCCTCGGCCTGTTCTGCGTCGCCGGCACGGTCAAGGCGTACGACTACGGGCTCGGCCTGACCGCCTCCGCATGCCTGGGCCTGACCACCGCCGTGGGCGGCGGCGTACTGCGGGACGTGCTGGCCAACGAGGTGCCCTCGCTGCTGCGCTGGGACCGCGACCTGTACGCCGTCCCGGCGATCGTCGGCGCCACCATGGTCGCCCTGTGCATCCGCTACGAAGCGCTCACCCCGTTCACCACCGGGCTCGCGGTCGTCACGGCCTTCGTCCTGCGCCTGCTCGCCCTGCGGTTCCACTGGCGGGCGCCGCGCGCCTGGAACCGGCGGTCGACGGTGACGGAGGGGGAGTGAGGCCCGGCGGCACTATGGCCGGCCAGGGGCCTCGACGTCGCTCACGAACACCAGCCCGTCGATCGAGGCCAGGTGGGCCGGGTCCAGCGAGGCGTAGCCGAACCAGGGGGACACGCGGGGTGCGGGTGGCGGGTCGCCGAGAGCGTCGGCCAGGCGGGAGGCGTCGACGACGCAGCGCTCCTCCGAGAGCCCGTACAGGAGCCCCTCGACGGTGTCCGGCGGCGGGGTGTCCACTCCCTGGTGCCGGATCGTGCCGAGGGCGGTGGCGAGGAAGGCGTACTCGTCGCCGAGCCGGGCGCTGACCAGCGCGCCGGCGCTCCACCACTCCACCGGCCCCTGCCACATCCGCATCGAGCTCTTCTCGCGCTGGAGATGGGCGTTCTGGGCGTTGACGAGGGCCGGGCCCCGGGCGGCGAGCGCGAGGAGGTTGTCGGCCATCATCCGGTCCCGCAGGCCCAGCAGCCGGTTCATGCGGGCCGGTGAGGCGTCGGCCATCCAGTGGTGGTAGCGCAGCAGGCCGGTCGCGGTACGCCCGTACAGGTCCGCCCGGTCCCAGTCGTCCCGCGAGGTCGTGGCGAGCAGGTGCGGCGTCTGCTCGTCGAGCAGCGACACCAGGTCGTCGGCGAGCAGCCGCAGTTCCCGGGCCTCGGCGGACCTTCCCACGGACCGGGCCGGGTCCGTCATCGCGGCGGGCTCGGTCCACCGGTCGTCGGCGCCGAGCAGGCGGTCGAGCGTTTCCGCGGTGCACGGCAGCAGGTCCGCGTCCACCCGGGCCGCGAGACAACCGTGGAGCGCGGCGAGGGCCCGGCGGGGGCTCGCGGCGCCGGTGATCTCCAGCGGTCCGTCGAACCCGGCGAAGCGGAGCCGCTCGGAGGTGGGTCGGCCGTCGTGGTGGACACGCTCGTTGTGGGCGCGCATCCAGCGCACGAGCTCGCGGTTGCCCGCGTAGGCGCCCCAGCCGTGGCTGAACCCGCGCTCCATGACCTCGTCGAGGGTGCCCGTGCCCGAGGTGACGTAGTCGTCCACGACCAGGCCCCTCAGGCAGTCGCTCTCGATCGCGATCGTCCGGTAGCCCTCCTGCTCGACGAGTTGCCGGAAGAGGTCGTTGCGCACGGAGAGCAGAGTTTCCTCGCCGTGGGTGGGCTCGCCCAGGGCGAGCAGCCGGGGCCGGGCGGGGAGCAGCCCCATGACGGCGGTGGCCTCGACGGGGTGGGTGGTGTTCTTGATGCCAGTAGCCATGCCTTCAACGCTATCGTTGAACCTTCCGTGGAAACTTTTCCGCGCTGTCTCGAGCTGTAGCGCATGAAAAGCCTCGCTACAGTCTTCGTCATGGTCGAAAAGCTTCAACACGGTGGCAGGCTCAGGCCGATCGATCTGGCGCGCGCGCACGGTCTGTCGACACAGGCCGTCAGGAACTACGAGGAGGCCGGCATCCTCCCCGCCGCCGGTCGCACGGCCCACGGCTACCGCACCTACACCCCCCTGCACGCACAGGCGCTGCGCGTGTTCCTCGCCCTGCTGCCCGGCCACGGCCACCAGCCGGCGGCCTCGATCATGCGGGCCGTGAACCGGGGTGCGGCGGACGAGGCGTACCGGCTCATCGACGAGGGCCACGCCCAGCTGCTCGACGACCGGCGGACTCTCCGGGCCGTGGAGAACGCGCTGCGCGACCTGGCACCCGCGGAGGTACCGGCGTCCGGTGCGGCGGTCTCCCGGCCGGGCGGCACGTTCGTCGGGCCGCTGGCGGCGGAGCTCGGGATCCGGCCCGCGACGCTGCGCAAGTGGGAGCGCGCCGGGCTGGTGCGCCCGCGCCGCGACCCGCTGACCGGGTACCGCGTCTACGGCGAGGCCGACGTACGGGACGCCCGGCTGGTCCACCAACTCAGGCGGGGCGGCTACCTGCTGGAGCAGATCGCTCCCGTGATCGGCCAGGTGCGGGCCGCCGGGGGACTGGAACCGCTGGAGGCCACCCTGCGCGACTGGCACGACCGGGTCTCCGCGCGCGGCCGGGCGTTGCTGTCGGGGGCGGCCGAACTGGAGGCGTACCTGCGCGAGCGCGGATGAGACCGTGACCGGAAAGCCACAAGCTACCGCTTAGTAGCTTCCTTGTTGTACCGTGCAGCCATGTCAGAAGCAGCCTCCGCAGCGGCCACACGGGCCACCATCGGCGACAGCGAGTTCGACCGGGACACCGCCGCCACCCGGCGTGCCCCCGGTGTCTACGACATCGACCTCTCCGCCGGCTGGACGATCATCAACGCCGTCAACGGCGGCTACCTGCTGGCGGTCCTGGGCCGCGCCCTCGGGGACGCCCTCCCGCATCCCGATCCCTTCACCATCTCGGCGCACTACCTCACCGCCTCCCGGCCGGGCCCGGCGGTGGTGCGCACCGAGACCGTCCGCACGGGGCGCACCCTCTCCACCGGCCAGGCCTCCCTCTTCCAGTACGACGACGAGGGCAACGAGGTCGAGCGCATCCGCGTCCTCGCCTCCTACGGCGACCTCGACACGCTGCCCGACGACGTGCGCACCTCGGCGAAGCCGCCGGCGATCCCGCCGATGGACCAGTGCTTCGGCCCGGAGGACGGCCCCGCCCCCGTCGAGGGCGGCTCGGCCATCGCCGACCGGCTGATGCTCAAGCTGGACCCCGCCACGCTGGGCTGGGCGCTCGGGAAGCCGTCCGGTCGGGGTGAGATGCGGGCCTGGTTCGGGCTCGCCGACGGCCGCGACGCCGACCCCCTGTCGATGCTCCTGGCGGTGGACGCGCTGCCTCCGACCGCCTTCGAGCTCGGGCTCAAGGGCTGGGTCCCCACGGTCGAGCTGACCGCGCACGTACGGTGCCGTCCCGCGCCGGGCCCGCTGCGGGTCTCCATCACCACCCGCAACCTGGCCGGCGGCTTCCTGGAGGAGGACGCGGAGGTCTGGGACAGCGCCCACCGCCTGGTGGCCCAGTCCCGTCAGCTGGCCCGGGTCCGGCTGGGCTGACCCACGCCCCACGTGGCACGCCGGCGCCGTGAAGTCCGGCCGTACCGTCCACCGGGACGTCGAGGCCCTGTCCGCCTCCGGCGTCCCCGTTCCCGGCGCGTGTCCGCCGACGGCCGACGAGTACGGCCGTACGGGCCCTCCGCACCCTCCGCGCGGGCCATCCGCACCCCCGCGCGGAGAAGGGGCCAGCCTTGGTCTGAGGCCGGACGGGGGCGCCCCGTAGAATCGGCCCCACCATGGCTTACCTCGACCACGCCGCGACCACTCCGATGCTCCCCGAGGCGGTCGAGGCACTCACCGCGCACCTGAGCGCCACCGGCAACGCCTCCTCCCTCCACGCGTCCGGCCGCCGCGCGCGGCGCACCGTCGAGGAGTCCCGCGAGGCCCTCGCCGAAGCCCTCGGCGCCCGTCCCAGCGAGGTGGTCCTCACCTCAGGCGGCACCGAGGCCGACAACCTCGCCGTCAAGGGGCTCTACTGGGCCCGCCGCGACGCCGACCCGGCTCGCACCCGGGTCCTGGCCAGCCCCGTCGAGCACCACGCCGTCCTCGACGCCGTCCACTGGCTCGGCGAACACGAAGGCGCGCGGGTCGAGTACCTGCCGGTCGACGCCCACGGCCGGGTCGACCCCGAGGCGCTGCGCGAGGCCATCGCACGCGACCCCTCCGACGTGGCCCTCGCCACCGTGATGTGGGCCAACAACGAGATCGGCACGATCATGCCGGTCCGCGAACTCGCCGACGTGGCCGCCGAGTTCGACGTGCCGCTGCACGCCGACGCAGTCCAGGCCGTCGGCCAGCTCCCGGTCGACTTCGCCAACTCAGGGCTCGCCGCCATGACGGTTTCCGGCCACAAGATCGGCGGCCCCTACGGCATCGGCGCACTGCTGCTGGGCCGCGAGTACAGCCCCGTACCGGTCCTGCACGGCGGCGGTCAGGAACGCCACGTCCGCTCCGGAACTCTGGACGTCCCCGCAGTCGCCTCCTTCGCGGTCGCCGGCCGCCTCGCCGTCGAACAGCGCGAGTGGTTCGCCCGCGAGATCGGCGCCCTGCGCGACGACCTGGTCGACGCCGTCCGTACGGCGGTCCCGGACGCGATCCTGGGCGGCGACCCGGCACCGGGGGGCCGCCTCCCGGCCAACGCCCACTTCACCTTCCCGGGCTGCGAGGGCGACTCCCTGCTCCTCCTGCTCGACGCCCAGGGCATCGAGTGCTCCACCGGCTCGGCCTGCACCGCCGGCGTCGCCCAGCCCAGCCACGTCCTGCTGGCCACCGGCACCGCCCCCGACCTGGCCCGCGGCACCCTGCGCTTCTCGCTGGGCCACACCTCCACGAAGGCCGACGTGGAGGCCCTCGCCAAGGCGATCGGCCCGGCGGTGGAACGCGCCCGCGTGGCGGGGCTGAGCTGAGACCTGGCTAGGCGCCGGACTGGGACGGACCGCCCGTCGGGCCGCCCGACGGGGCGCTGGTGGCCGCCCGCCGCACCAGCTTCATGTACCGGTCCCAGTCCCAGTGCGGCCCCGGATCGGTGTGGTCGGTGCCCGGCACCTGCACGTGGCCGATGATGTGCTCGCGGTCCAGGGGTATGTCGTACCGTGCGCAGATCCCCGCCGTCAGCCGCGCGGAGGCCGCGTACATCTCGTCGGTCAGGTCCTGCGGACGGTCCACGAAGCCCTCGTGCTCGATGCCGACACTGCGTTCGTTGTAGTCGCGGTTGCCCGCCTGGTAGGCCACGTCCAGCTCGCGGACCATCTGGGTGACGCGCCCGTCCTGCCCGACGATGTAGTGGGTGGCCGCCTTGTGCCCGGGATCCTGGAAGGCCCTGACCGCACTCTCGAAACTGCCCTGTGTGACATGGACGATGACCATGTCGACACCGAAGTCGTCGGGCCGGTCCGCGCGCCGCCAGTTCTCGTCCGAGGCCGCCACCCAGCTTGCGCCGGCGTAGTCGACCACGCCCTCCTCACGGGGCCGCTCGACTCCCGGCACGCGCCACCACAGGCGGGCCAGCTCGTCGCGCGCCAGCACCGCCGTGCCCACGGCCGCCGCCGTGCCGCCGACGATCAGCGCGCGGCGGCCGATGCGCCGGTCCGCGTCCCGGGGCCCGCCGGCGGATCCACCGGAGGACCCGCCCGTCGGCCCGCCCGTGGACCCGCCGGTCGACCCACCGGCGGACTCGCCGGTCGGCCCGCCGGTGGATGAGTTTCTGGATTCGTGCTTCGCCCCCATGCGATCAACAACGCATACTCGCGGGCTCCGGTTCCCGCCTCCCCGTACCCTGGAAGGGCTATGACTGATGACACCCCGCAGCGCACCCGTCCCCTCCGCGTCCTCGCCGCCATGTCGGGCGGAGTCGACTCCGCCGTCGCCGCCGCCCGCGCGGCCGAGGCGGGGCACGACGTGACCGGCGTCCACCTCGCGCTCTCCGCGAACCCCCAGTCCTTCCGCACGGGCGCGCGGGGCTGTTGCACCATCGAGGACTCGCGGGACGCCCGCCGCGCCGCGGACGTCATCGGCATCCCGTTCTACGTGTGGGACCTCGCCGACCGCTTCCGCGAGGACGTGGTCGAGGACTTCGTCGCCGAGTACGAGGCCGGCCGCACCCCGAACCCGTGCCTGCGCTGCAACGAGAAGATCAAGTTCGCCGCGCTGCTCGACAAGGCGCTCGCCCTCGGCTTCGACGCCGTCTGCACCGGTCACTACGCCAAGGTGATCCTCCGCGAGGACGGCACGCGCGAGCTGCACCGCGCCTCCGACATGGCCAAGGACCAGAGCTACGTCCTGGGCGTGCTGGACGACCGGCAGCTCGCCCACGCGATGTTCCCGCTCGGCGACACCCTCACCACCAAGGACGAGATCCGCGCGGAGGCCGAGCGCCGGGACCTGGCGGTGGCCAAGAAGCCGGACTCGCACGACATCTGCTTCATCGCCGACGGCGACACCCAGGGCTTCCTGGCCGACCGGCTCGGCAAGGCCGAGGGCGACATCGTCGACGAGGCGGGCAACCGGCTCGGCACCCACGAGGGCGCGTTCGGCTACACCATCGGCCAGCGCAAGGGCCTCAGGATCGGCACCCCGGCCCCCGACGGCAAGCCCCGCTACGTCCTGGACATCTCCCCGGTGACCAACACGGTGACCGTCGGCCCCGCGGACTCCCTGGACGTCCACGCGCTGCGCGCGATCAAGCCCCGCTGGTGCGGCGCCGCCCCCACCGGCCCCGGCACCTACACGGCCCAGCTCCGCGCCCACGGCTCGGAGACCGAGGTACGGGCCGAGCTGGTCGGCGAGTCCCTCGAGGTCTCCTTCACGGAGCCCGTGCGCGGCGTCGCCCCCGGCCAGGCGATCGTGCTGTACGACGGCACGCGCGTGGTCGGCTCGGCGACGATCGCGTCGACGGTGCGCGAGGCATCGGCAGTCTGACCCGGGTGCCTGAGGCGTGATCGCGGTCAGCAACGGTCAACGGCCGGTGACGAGCTCTGGCGTATCTCAGGATGTCGCCTTAGGCTCGGCAATGCGGATTACCCGCACGTAACACCCTAAGGCGGTGATCTCATCCCCGCCTCGTCAGGAGGTCGGCCGTGCTGCTCAGTTTCCGGGTGGCCAACCACAGATCCATCCGCGAGGAGACCGAACTCTCCTTGGTGGCGACCGAACTGAATGAGGGCACCGCACGCGAGACCGGTGCCCGTTCCGAGGGCAGGCCGGTCTCCGTGCTGCCGGCGGTCGGGATCTTCGGCGCGAACGCCTCCGGCAAGAGCAATGTCCTGAACGCCCTGCGGTTCATGAGGTCGGCCGTGCTGGACTCCTTCGCGGACTGGAGCAAGAGACCCGAGATCCCACGCCAGCCCTTCGAACTCGACCCGGACGCACAGGACGAGACGAGCTTCTTCGAAGTGGACCTTCTGCTCGGCAGGGACCGGGTCCGGTACACCTACGGCTTCGAGCTGTCGGACGAGCGGGTGGAGGCGGAGTGGCTGCATGCCTATCCGTCCGGGCGGCGCCAGATCTGGTTCGATCGTGAGGCCGGCCGGCCGGAGGGCGAGGGCGGCGAGTTCCGCTTCCCCGGAACCGGCCTCAAGGGCCAGAAGGACCTCATCGTCACCTCCACCCGCCCCGACGCTCTGTTCCTCACGGTCGGCGCCACGCTCAACCACCCCGGGCTCGCGGCGGTCCACCGCTGGTTCGTCAACAACCTGTGGCTGGTCACATCCGTCTCGGACGTTCCGCACCGCACGGAATGGACCCGTAAGCGGCTGACCGACCGCAAATCCGGTGCCCGCCTGCGCGAGCGCATCGGCGCCATGCTGGCCGCAGCGGACCTGGGCGTCTCCGGGCTGACCCTCGATCCCGAGAGCGGTGAGGTGCACCTGTTGCACCGCAGCGCCGACGGCACCCCCCGCCCCCTCGACTTCTGGGACCAGGAATCCCTGGGCACCCACGCCTGGTTCGCGTTTCTGGGCCCGCTCTTCCACGTGCTGGAGCAGGGCGGAGTCCTCCTCGCCGACGAACTCGACTCCAGCCTCCACCCGATCCTTGCCGCGGAAGTCCTCCGCCTCTTCCAGGACCACGAGGCCAACCCACGCCTCGCCCAGCTGATCTTCACCACGCACGACGCGACCCTGCTGGGCCCGTCCGTGGTGGAGCGGCCGCTGGACCGCGACCAGGTGTGGATCGCGCTGAAGAGGACCACCGGCGAGTCCCAGCTCTACCCCATCACGGCCGCGCGCAAGGCCCGCCGCGACGACAACCTGGAACGCCGCTATCTGCACGGCCACTACGGCGGCGTCCCACGTTTGACCAGTGGAGAGATCGCACGGCAGATCGCACTCATCGAAGAGGGGCTGCGGGCAACAGCGTGAGCAGGGCACAGCAGAACCGAAACCAGCCGGGAAACCGCCGCCGTCGTCGCCGGGACTGGGAAGCGGCCCCGTCGGTCCGCAGGCCGGCCCAGTTCTACGGGGACGAGTCCCGACGGGTGGTCTACGTGGCCGCAGAGGGGGAGAGGACTGAGCGCGACTACGTCACCCTGCTGAACTCGGCTTACGGAGAGCGCGAAAAGTTCTTCCTCAAGTTCTCCGAGACCAGGAAGGGTCTCCGCCCGACGGAGGTGGTCGCTCTCGTCCTCGCGTCGGCATCGGCTCCCGAGGACGAGAAGTGGGCCCTCTTCGACCGTGACGCCCTGGACAACCGGGACCAGGACATCCCCGAGGCCATGCGCGACGCGGCGAAGCACGGGGTCCAGGTGGCCCTTTCCCACCCCTCCTTCGAACTGTGGCTGCTCTTGCACTTCCAGCAGTTCACCGGCCAGGAAGGGGGTATCTCGGACACCGTGGTGCAACGGCTGCGGGCGCATCGCGAGGCGAAAGGTTTCGAGCACTACGACACGGGCTCCGGCGACCAGGGCAAGGGCATCACCGAGGAGCAGGGCCGCACCCTCACGGACCCGGACAAGCAGCGTGAGAAGACGGCCGTACGAAACGCCCGCAAGCTGGTGGGCATGTGCGCGCACGGAGGCTGCTCGGGTCGGGGCGTCGACCACTCCGCGATCCCCGGACCCCGCACCGAGACCTACGAGCAGTGGACCCGGCGCAGCGGCCACGCCGAGAACTGCGACCCGCTCAAGCGCGACCCTTCCTCCGACGTGTGGCGCCTGCTCGTACGGCTCGGGATCGTCGAGGACGAAACGCGGAGCGGCTGAGTCCGTACGCCGCCCGTCCGGCGATTTCTGGCGGAGCCGCCGACCGGACTAGGCTGCCGGGGTTCTCCCCATTCCCGATGGTGTACGAAGGACCGGTCCGTGGCCAGACTGACCCTGCCCCAGCTCGAACGGCATCTGTACTCGGCCGCCGACATCCTGCGCGGGCGGATGGACGCCTCGGAATACCGGGACTACATCTTCGGGATGCTCTTCCTGAAGCGTTCCTCGGACGAGTTCCAGCCGGAGTGGGAGCGGATCTACCACGCGGAGCTCGAACGGCCGGGCAAGGACGAGAAGGACGCCCTCGCCCGCGCCAACGACCCGGAGAGCTACCCTCGCGTCTTCTACGTGCCCCAGAAGGCACGCTGGTGGAAGGGCCCCCACAAGTACCACGAGCCGCTGGAGGAAGGCGGCTCGATCCCGGAGCCGGAGCCTGGCATCTCCGGCCTCACGGAACAGGTCGGACAGGGCCTCGACCAGGCGCTGGCGGCACTCACCGGCTCCAACCGACGCCTGGCCGGAGTCACCTCGCACATCTCCTTCAACGACACGGTCGGCACCAAGACCCGCTTCACGACCGCCGAACTCCGCTCGCTGATCCGCCACTTCACCCTCTACCGGCTGCGCAACGAGGACTTCGAGTTCCCGGACATGCTGGGCGCGGCGTACGAGTACCTGCTGGCCAGCTTCGCCGACACGGCCGGGCAGCGGGGCGGAGAGTTCTACACGCCGCGCGAGGTCGTACGGATGATGGTCCGGCTGGTCGATCCGCAGGAGCGGGAATCCGTCTACGACCCCTGCGCAGGCTCCGGCGGCATGCTCATCGCCGCCCGCGAACACGTCGAGGAACACGGCGGTGACCCGCGAGACCTGTCCGTCAACGGCCAGGACAAGAACGGCCCCTCGTGGTCCATGGCGAGCATGAACATGGTGCTGCACGGCATCCAGGAATTCGAGCTGGAGCTGGGTGACACCCTCACCGAGCCGCTGCACTGGAGGCCGGACGGCAGCAAGCAGCTGCGGACCTTCACGAAGGTGCTCTCGAACCCTCCCTTCTCCCTCCCCTACGACAAGCACGAGGTCGAGAGGGCCGAGGAGGCACACGGCACCCGGATGAAATGGGGCTGGGCGCCGGAAACCGGCAAGAAGGCCGACCTGATGTTCGTCCAGCACATGATCTCCGTGCTGGAACGGGACGGTGTCGCCGCCACCGTCATGCCACACGGCGTGCTCTTCCGGGGCGGCAAGGAACGCGACATCCGCAGGAAGCTCCTGGAGGACGACTGCGTCGAGGCGGTCATCGGCCTCGGCCCCAACCTCTTCTACGGCACCGGCATCCCGGGCTGCATCCTCATCCTGCGCCGACCGCACCGCAAGCTCGGCGACCGGCAGGGCAACGTCCTGTTCATCAACGCCGACCGCGAGTACCGCCCGGGACGCAACCAGAACGTCCTCGGCCCCGAACACGTCGAGAAGATCGTCACCGCGTACCGGGACTGGACCCCGATCGCCGGCTACTCCCGTGTGGTCAGCCGGGACGCCCTGCTGGCCGCCGACTGCAACCTCAACATCCGCCGCTGGGTCGACAACTCCCCGCCCGCCGAACCGCAGGACGTGCGAGCGCACCTGTATGGGGGAGTGCCGAGGTCGGAGATCGACGCGAGGAGGGAGGCGTTCTCGTCCTACGGCGTTGACCTGCTGTCACTCTTCGCAAGGCGCCCGGACGACGACGCGTACGTCGACTTCCTGCCCGAGGGCCCGGACGCCACGGCGGAACGCATTCCGGGACTCGCGGCGGCGAAGGAGAGCGAACTGCGCGAGCGGTACGAGGAGTGGTGGGCGAAACAAGCCGAACACTTCACGCACCTCACCGTGGACCGGAGGCC
The DNA here is from genome assembly GCF_039539045.1 of Streptomyces marokkonensis. NCBI lineage: Bacteria > Bacillati > Actinomycetota > Actinomycetes > Kitasatosporales > Streptomycetaceae > Streptomyces > Streptomyces marokkonensis. Next base: position 1,200 of record NZ_BAABCQ010000133.1, on the reverse strand, counting down.
GATGCGCCTGCGGGAACGCCTGCTCGCGGACTTCCGCAAGGCGATCGAACCGGTGGGAATCCTGGACCAGTACCAGACGGCCGGGATCATCGCCGACTGGTGGGCCTCGGCGCGCTACGACGTGAAGGCCCTCGCGGCCGGCGGCTACGAGCGGGTTCTGGACGGCTGGGTGGAGACGGTGGAGACCGTGGTCAACCCGGTCGTCCCGAAGACGGACGACGACGCCGACACGGACGGACGCCCCCGCCGTGGCCGCGCCAAGTCCACCGTCTCGACGGCGGACAAGCGCCGCGCCCTGGACGAGCCGGTGGTACGCGCCCTCATCCCCGACTTCCTGGCCGAGGTCGCCCGCGCGGACACTGCGCTCGCGAAGGCGGACGCCGCGTACAAGACGGCGGTGGCCGAGCTAGCGGAGGCTCAGGGCCCCGCGCAGGCCCCGGACGCGGACGATGATGAGTCCCCGGATCCGGAGGACATCGACGAGGACACGCCCACGCCCGAGCCGGTCGACCCGGAGAAGCTCGCCGCCCTGGGGAAGGCGGTCGCCCAGCGCCGCAAGGAACGCACGGCGGCATCGAAGCACCGGTCGGCGCTGGACGCGAAGTTCCTGGGCGAGTTGAAGGCGGCGGCCGAGATGGCCAAGGCCCAGGACGACGGACAGCGTGTCGTCCTGCGGGTCCTCGGCGAGGGACTCGCCGCCCGCCTCGACGCGACGGCCGCCGCCGGTCGCCGGGAACTAGTCGCGGCCTTCCGCTGCTGGACGGAGAAGTACGCGGTGTCTCTGGCGGAGCTGGAAGCGGAGAGCGACGGGGCGGCGGAGGAGTTCGGGGTGTGGATTGAGGAGCTGGGTTATGGGCGATGACCTGTTCCTGCCGAAGCGGCTGGCAGAAGCCTGTGTTCCTTTGAAGCAAGTCGTAAATCCCGTTTCCGCTGGTATCACCTTGGGGCCTCACCGAGCACCCAACCGTCACGCCAGTGGCTACCTGCGCGTAGCTAATGTCCGCAAGGGTTGGATCGATGCTTCGGACGTTGCGACTCTCGAAGAGCAGAGCAACGATCGACCCAGGTACGAGTTGGCTCGCGGGGATGTGCTGGTGGTGGAAGGCCACGCAGATCCGGGTCAGATCGGGCGAGCGGCCATTGTGACAGATGAGCATTCTGGGCTTCTGTACCAGAACCATCTGTTCCGGCTACGCTTCG